>NZ_CALHTQ010000103.1 GCF_938039775.1 uncultured Mogibacterium sp.
AAGAGGCGGTGCGAATCATCCCTGTGATTACACTTTTTACAGCAGCCTGGATACTGATAGCACGTATAGTAGGGCTGGGCAGATTAGTGAAGTTCATCTCGTCACCAGTTATGGGAGGATTTATAACGGGTATATGCTGCACGATTATACTGATGCAGATTCCAAAACTCTTTGGTGGAGATTCAGGTAGAGGAGAGCTGCATGAACTCCTCTTACACATCTATAAATCGGTCAACGCTGGTGTTCATATTCCATCACTGATTCTAGGAGTTGGAACTATCATCATAATATTAGTTTCCAAGAAATTGATTCCAGCCATTCCGATGAGTGCTGTAATGATGTTCGTAGGAGCTGGTCTTACATATGTGATGGACCTAGAGAGTTATGGAGTTAAGCTGCTCCCCGAGGTAAAGTCAGGTTTGCCAGCCCTAATAGTACCAGATGTTACGTTAGTTCATGGGAATATCAGAACGATGATGCTGCAGACGCTTATCATCGCTATCGTTATCATTTCTGAGACACTGCTGGCGACCAATAATTTTGCACTAAAGTATGACGATAAGATAGACAACAACAGGGAGATTCTTGCTTACGCAATTAGCAATCTCGCAAGCGGACTCGTTGGCTGCTGCCCTGTAAATGGAAGTGTTTCAAGAAGCAACATCGCCGACCAGTTCGGAGTGAAATCGCAAGTGATGTCGATATCGGCGGCAGCAACTATGATGATAATTCTGATGTTTGGTACAGGATTTATACACATGCTACCTGTTCCAGTACTAACGGCGATAGTAATTTCCGCTCTTATAAACAGTACAGAATTCGACCTTGCCGCTAAGCTGCGTAAGGTAGACAGAACTGAATGGAAGATATTCTATGTAGTTATGTTCGCCGTTCTAATTCTAGGAACAATCTACGGTGTACTATTTGGAATCATCCTCTCATTCGTGACAGTAATTATCAGAGCATCTAACCCTCCTAGGAGTAGACTTGGTTATATCCCTGAAAAAGATCAGTTCTATCCTGTCGATAGGACTACGGGAACCCGTGAGATTAAAGGTGTACTGATATATAGATTTGGAGGGGCGCTGTTCTTCGCCAATGCGAATACTATCAAGGATGAGATTGATAGTCTCGTTACTGATGATATGAAGGCTGTAATCATCGATGCTAGCGGTATTACAAGTATTGACGTTACTGCGGTAGAACGTCTGATCATTCTGTATGAAAAATACAAAGACCGTGGCATAAAGCTTTTCTTGACCGAACACTCGGGAAATCTCAATGATCAGCTACGTGCATTTGGCGCGGATCAGATGTTCAAGGATTATGCGATAGTACCACACATATATCAAGCTCTTAAATCCGTGGGGATAACTAAGCCGTATGAGCTCGGTGACTGCGAAGATGATGTATGCTACATCCCTATAAGCGGTTCAGCGGGTAGCTCGCAGATTGCAGAGTTTGAATGGGCATATGGAGATCAGGCAGAGGCTAGGATGGAAGAAGTCGCAAATGCTCTTGCTGATAAGCTGATTAGTCTTGAGGACGTTGATGAAGAGATGATTCGTGAGGCAGAACGAAATTCTCTCGGCAGTAACTGGAGTGAAATCGATGAAGAAAAATTCTTGGACTTCCTTGAGTTTCAGCTTGCTCATCTACTTGAACTCGGGAAGATTGATCTCGATAAGTTCCAACGCGTACGTGAGAAGATTTTGCTTTATCATGCAAAGCTTGACTCTAAGATTAACGATAGAAATTCAGATGAACTCGATGAGATTATCAGGACGAGAATGATTCGTGAAGAGCAGTTCAAGAGCAGATTTCCAGATGCGTATAATGCATTTGAGGAGGAAAGAGCCCGCCACAGAGAAATCATAAAGAGAGATTATCCAGAGCTCTGGAAGAGGATAAATAGAATTCGAGAAGATGGTTCGGATAAGGAAAAACTACGTGAGAAACTTCATGAAAAACTCCATGATAAGCATATGCTACCAGGACTAAACGAACTCGAGCACCTAGTGGATGGGGTAAAAGAGTATTTTCATAGGAAGAAATAAAACTAGAAATTCAGAAAGGTAAAACCATTATGCGACTATATATTCTTAGGCATGGGCAGACTAATTTCAATAGTGAAAAGCGTTTTCAAGGTCGTATGCAGACTGAACTAAATGACGTTGGAATTGCTCAGTCTGAGAAGGTTGCAGAACTACTTAATGAGCAGGGAATAAAGTTCGACAAGGTGTACTGTAGTCCGCTTGAGAGAGCGATTAAGACTGGAGAAATTGTGACTGGTTTAACTAGAGATAAGTTCATAATCGACAATGACTTAACCGAGATTGATTTCGGAATAAATGAGGGTCGTAAGTATGAGGAGCTTAGAGGAGAAAAAGGGAATATTTTTCTGTCACCAGAGACTTACATGCCACCAGAAGATGGAGAATCGCTTGAGACACTAAGGTTCAGGACTAAACGATTTCTCGAAAGAGTTCGAGATGAGAACAGCGACGGCAATATCCTGGCGATATCTCACGGAACAGCAATTCATATGATGCTTCTGTATATGAGAGGCATGGACTTTTCCGACCTATGGACTGAACATGTTGGGAACTGCAATGTCACTGTTGTTGATGTTGAAGGCTGGGACTTAATAATCAGAGATGACCTGCAAATTAAAACTGATAAATACATAAAATAATACATTAGGTAGACAACTTACTATTTAAAGGGGGTACTATATGAGAGCAGTTATAGATGTTGGTGGTGGAACGCGCGATATATTTGGAGCAGGAGTTTTTGACTACTTTATAGAGCATGGAGTGACTTTCGACAAGTGCTATGGAGTGTCGGCAGGATGCGCCAATATATCTTCTTTTCTTGCGGGGCAGCAGCACAGAAATTATGAATTTTACACAGAATACACTATGCGCAAGGAGTATATGAGCTTTGATAATTATTTTAAGACAGGTTCGTATGTTGACCTAAACTATGTGTCAGAAGTGCTTTCAAGCACAAATGGTGAATACCCGCTAGACTTCGAGAAGCTCAAAGCTAATCCTGCCGATTTCATCATAGTTGCAACCGTAGCGGATACTGGTGAGACTAAGTATTTTTCCAAGGAGGATTTGAGTCTCAACAACTATGCGCCTATCAATGCGTCGAGCTGTGTGCCGGTGGTTAATAAGCCGTATGAGATAGATGGGGTAGAATATTTTGATGGAGGAATTGTAGATCCGATTCCTTATCAGAAGGCTCTTGATGATGGCTGCGACGAACTAGTAATTATTTTGACTAGGCCTAAGGACGGATATCGTGTAGATAACAAAGATAGGAGAATGGCTCAGGTATTGGCAAGGCAGTATCCTAAGGCAGCGGAGCTACTCGAGCATAGAGCAGAGATTTATAATGCTCAGCTAGATGCCATTAAGAAGCTTGAAGAGAAAGGTGTAGCTACGATAATTGCGCCAGATAGCATCGGAAAGCTCAAGACTCTGACTAGAGATATTGACAAGCTTAAGTCTCTTTATAGGAAGGGCCTAGTAGCGGCAAAAAATGCAAATATCAAGTAGATCTTGTCGAATAAGGCGAAAGCAGAAAGTCTACGTTTAATTGTTATGCTGGTAAGTATAGTTATGTTGGTGAAGTAGCTGAATACGAAAACAGGCAGGAGCAATTGCTCCTGCCTAGTTTCTTGATGTTTGTTCAATGTAATTGCCTAAACTAGCTCTTACTGTTCGATTGTGTTCATAAAACTATGAAGCAGCTTGAACAGTGTTGAAGCTTCGTCGTCAGTTAGACTAACGCATGAACGAATCTCCTGTGGTACAGAGAGTGCCTTTTCGCGAAGAGCCATACCCTGGTCCGTAATCTTGATAATGAGATTTCGCTCGTCCTTTACAGAACGATTTCTAGTCAGATAACCTTTAGATTCAAGCTTCTTGAGAAGTGGAGTAAGCGTTCCAGAATCAAGGAAAAGCTTGTCACCAAGCTCCTTAACACTTAGTTCGCGTGTCTCCCACAATACCATCATAGTGATGTACTGAGTGTATGTGAGATCCAGCTTGCTCAGAAATGGCTTATATCTGCGAGTTATCTCCTTAGAGCATGCGTACAGCGGAAAGCATAGTTGATTTTCTAGCTTTAGGCTATCGTACTTGTCCATCAGTTTTCCTCCCAGTTGTGCAGATAATGCATGCAATTCTCTATTAAGTTATCTTGTTGCATGCAATTTGATTTTAGCCTAACTGTTTATATGTGTCAACTATTGTTTGTGCAAACGTCCAAAAAATCACTACTTTTCTTTTGTTGTCATAATATCTCTTTGTGTTAAAATATCTAGTGGGAGATTAGGCAGATGACTAAAGTTATGCGACTAGCTAAAAAGCTCACTCTTGAAGGAGTTTTAGCACACGATGAATATATAGAGCTTCTTGCAAATAGAGATGATGAAGTGCGAGAGTTTCTACGCAGTACCGCACAGGAAATCGCTACAACTAACTACGGTCATGATATATTTTTAAGAGGTCTTATCGAGTACTCGAATACTTGCAAAAATGACTGTTATTACTGTGGTATTAGAAAGAGCAATGACAATGTCGAGAGGTATAGGCTGACACCTAAAGAAATCTTGCAGTGCTGCGAGATAGGCTATCAGATTGGTCTTAGAACATTCGTGCTGCAGGGTGGAGAGGACCCATATTTCACTGACGATATGATGTGCGAAATCATATCAGCTATTAAGGAAAATTATCCGGACTGTGCACTAACGCTTTCGGTAGGTGAGAAAGAACGCGAGAGTTATGAGCGGTTTTACGCAGCAGGTGCGGATAGGTTCCTACTAAGGCATGAGACGGCAGATGAAGAGCATTATAGGATACTTCATCCAGAGCCACTATCACTAGAGAATCGCATGCGATGTCTCGATGTTTTGAAGGATATCGGTTTTCAAATCGGTGCGGGCTTTATGGTCGGATCTCCAGGTCAGACATATGACACGATGGCAAGTGACTTTGAATATCTTAAGAAGCTAAAGCCTCATATGATAGGGATTGGACCATTTATACACCATAAGGATACGCCTTTTAGAGATGAGGCAGATGGAACGCTCGAACTCACATTGTACTGCTTGAGTATCCTGAGAATTATGTTTCCAAAGGCTCTTTTGCCAGCTACTACGGCACTAGGCACCATCGATAAGACTGGACGTGAGAAAGGGATTCTTGCGGGTGCGAACGTCATAATGCCTAGCCTATCACCAGATGGGGCCAGAAATAAGTACTTGCTATACGAGGGCAAGGTCGGCGTCAAGGATAAGGCAGCAGAGGGACGTAAAATACTCGATGAGAAGCTGGCAGAGATAGGATATAGAACAGTAACTACACGCGGAGACTACAAGGGTTGGGATAGAAAGTAATACCATACCCGCTTTTATAGATCTTTTAGAATGAATTCAGATCGTTACCGCATGATTAACGGCTGATTCACAATATATTGCAGTATATTTTATTCATTGTGGAGGTGCTTAATGGATAAAGAAACTCGTCCGTATATAGCTTGGGATGTTGTACGGGACTTTATGGTAAAGGCGTTTTCAGCGCTTGGAGTTCCTGAGGCTGATGCTGAGATTTGTGCTGAAGTTCTCATGGAGAGCGACAGAAGAGGTATTGAGAGCCACGGCGTAAATAGATTCAAGCCTATCTACGTTGATCGCATCAACAAGGGAATCCTTAATCCTGTCACAGAAGTAGATATTATAAGAGAATCCCCTACAACTGCTGTGCTCGATGCTAACGATGGTATGGGAATGGTTGCCAGTAAGATGGCTATGGATATGGCAATCGAGAAGGCGAAGAAATATGGAACAGCTTGCGTTGCAGTTCGTAATTCCTCGCACTACGGCATTGCAGGATACTGGACTTCGATGGCAACTGATGAAGGTATGATTGGTATTACTGGTACAAATGCTAGACCATCAATCGCACCAACTTTCGGTGTTGAGAATATGCTCGGAACAAATCCTCTCACAATCGGAATTCCGACAGATGAAGGACATCCATTTCTCATCGACTGTGCGACTTCGATTACACAGAGAGGAAAACTAGAGTTCTATGAGCGTATTGGAAAGGATACTCCAGCAGGAATGGTAATCGGAAGAGATGGATCAGCGCTCACTGATACATCATATATCCTAGAGGCACTGAATACTAGAGAAGCAGCTCTCGCTCCACTTGGTGGAATTGGCGAAGAACTCGGTGGATACAAGGGCTATAGCTATGCGACAGCGGTTGAACTATTGTCGGCAGCTTTATCTGGCGGAATGTTCCTCAAGAACCTAACATGCTTCGATGAGAATGGAGAATTGAGACCGTATCACCTCGGACACTTCTTCATAGTAATCGACCCAGAAGCGATGATTGGCAGAGAGGTTTGTGAGAAGACTGCGGGAGATATCTTGAGGGCCCTTAGAGCATCGCAAAAGGCTCCTGGTCAGGATAGAATCTATACCGCTGGCGAGAAAGAATGGGATATAAAAGAATTTCGCAAAGACAAGGGTGTTCCAATGGGAGAGGATGTACAGCGTGAGTTTATCGAAGTTCGTGACTCTCTCGGTATGGATTTCAAATTCCCGTTTGAATAGATAAGCACAAAAATTTAATAAAAAGGTAAGGGGTACTACATATGATTAGATTAGCTATTAATGGATTTGGTCGTATAGGCAGGCTAGCGTTCAGACGCGTTATGGAGATGGATGAATTCGAGGTTGTCGCAATCAATGACTTGACTTCTCCAGACATGCTAGCTTACCTGCTCAAGTATGACAGTGTGCAAGGTTCATATCTAGAGCATAATGTCAAAAATGACGATGAGTCGATCACCGTGGATGGTAAGAGAATTACTATTTACAAGGAATCAGATGCTCGCAAGCTACCTTGGGGTGAGCTCGATATAGATGTTGTGCTTGAGTGCACTGGATTCTATACTTCGAAGGAGAAGTCTCAGGCGCATATAGATGCAGGTGCTAAGAAGGTGCTTTTATCAGCGCCGGCAGGCAATGACCTCAAGACAATTGTGTATGGTGTTAATCACGAGACTTTGACGGCCGAGGACAAAATCGTATCGGGAGCTTCTTGTACGACAAACTGCCTTGCTCCAATGGCAAAGGCTCTCGCTGAATACAGAGAGTTACGTACAGGCTTTATGACGACGATTCACGCCTATACAGGTAACCAGAAAATTCTCGATGCGCCTGACAAGGGTTCGAAATTCAGAAGGTCAAGGGCTGCGGCGATTAATATCGTTCCAACCTCAACAGGGGCTGCACAAGCGATTGGAAATGTAATTCCAGAGCTTGCAGGCAAGCTTATCGGTTCAGCACAGAGAGTCCCAGTTGCTACTGGTTCGATAACAATTCTCGATGCGACGCTCAAGGATGAGACGGATTCCGTAACTGTTGAAGGGATCAATGCAGCTATGAAAGCTGCTCAAGACACATCGTTTGGTTACAACGAAGATGAAATAGTTTCAACTGACGTAATAGGGATGAGTTATGGCTCTCTATTTGATGCAACGCAGACGCTCGCTCAGAAGTGTGGAACGCACATCTATGAAGTTAGGGTAGTTGCGTGGTATGATAACGAGATGAGCTACGTATGCCAGCTAATTAGAACACTGGGTTACATGGCAAAACTTTAGACAATCAAAATAATTATATGCTGCCAGTTATTGCCGAGTATATTTCAAGACCTCGCACCTCGATTTAACTGAGTGATAAGACAGCGCACTTGTAAATGGATATCAAAGCATAAGGAGATTATTAAACTATGGAAGTAAAAGAAGCAAGAAAATACGTTGTTGACAGATTAGAGTATGCATTCAAGCCTAACTCAATCGCAGTAATCGGAGCGAGTCGTAACGAGACAAAGGTTGGATTCAAGGTAATTCAGGGATTAAGGAAGTGCGGCTACGAAGGAGAGTTATATCCTATCAATATTAATGCCACGGAGGTAGCAGGAATACCGGCTTTCCAGAATATAAAGGATGTTCCTGGTGACGTTGATTTAGCATTCATATCGCTACCAGCTACAGGTGTATTTGATGCACTTAAGGATTGTGTAGCGAAGAAAGTCAAAATCGCAGTAGTTTCATCCTCTGGTTTCAAGGAGGTTGGAAATGGTGAGTTGCAAAATGATATTACCGAGTACTGCCGCGAGAACGAGCTCCCGCTAATCGGACCTAACCTCGTAGGTATCGGCACACCGTACCATGATTTTAACTGTGGATTTATTCCATATCTTCCTAATAAGGGACCAGTTGCACTTATCTCGCAGTCAGGTTCAAACCTGCTTGCAGCACTTGGATCTTCTCAGCTCAATCACTTTGGAATCAGCATGTTCGTAGGACTCGGCAACAAGGCTGACGTAGACTTCTGTGAGATGATTAAGTACGCAGATAAAGAGCCTAATACAAAGTGCATCGCAGTTTATATCGAAGCTCTTGATAGCCCAGAAGCATTTAAGAAAGCTTGTCTCGAGTGCGAGAAGCCAATTACTGCAATCAAGGTAGGTTCTTCTGCAATCGGCGTTAAGGCGGCATTTGCACATACAGCTTCAGAGAATAAGGGTCATTCAAATGCGGAATATGACCAGCTGTTTGAAGAGTCAGGCGTTCTCCGCGAGAAGACATGGCAGGAGTTTCTAGATACTTCGCTAGCGCTCGGTAACTGCCCGCCACTAAGAGGAGATAATGTAGTTATTATCACCAACGGTGGTGGAGCTGGACTTCTAGCAGCAGATCATTTTGAGAGACTCGGCATGCCGCTCAAGGAACTCAGGGAGATTTCGCCGGATCTTAGAGATAATATCAGAAAATATATGCCTGCATTTGGGTCGCCTCTAAACCCTGTTGATATCAGTGGAACAGCTACTTCCGATATGTACGGCGGTGCGCTAAAGACAGCATACAGAGATGAAAACGTAGATGGAATTCTGATTTCTGTTTGCCCAACTGCAGTAACTGACGTTGAGGCGATTACAGAAACTGTGATTAATATCTATAGACAGTACAAGAATCTCGGTAAGCCATTTATTATGGAGTGCCAGGGTGGAAATGAGTGCAGGGCGGCGATTATGCAACTTAGAGATAAGGGAATTCCTGCGTATTCAACGCCTGAACAGGCTGTAAATGCTATGGTTGCGCTCAGAAGATACAGCCATATCATGAACAAAAAAGAAAAACTGATAGACAATATTGAATAGATGTTGGCAAAGATTAAGGTATTGCGTTATGTGTGAGTGATGCAGGAGCTCCTGCATCACCTTTATAAAGGATGAGTATGAACGGAGACAAACTTTTTAGACTGCTTATGGTTCTATGCCTTGCGATGGGAATAATGGGGCTTACTGTTGGCAAATTTATTTTAGGTGGAATTTTCGTAGGCTTAGCTGTGGCTATATGGCTTACAACTGGCGGAAAACACTATAATGACCGCAACATTTACGACAAGGTTGTCGAAGGCTGTGAGGATATTACTATCGAGCATGTGTATGAGAGAATCAGCAATATGGAGACATGCCTTGGACTCCCTTGGATGGGTAGGAACACTTATACGGACAAAAGTGCTATTAATTTCGGTCCAAGTCCATTCAAGGACTTTATCACGATTTATAAAGATAAGAAAAACAATATCGTGATCAAGAGCAGTACAGAACTCGAGCACCTCGTTAGGGATGCCGATAGTGAAGCCCATTTTGAAGTGCTTTTAGACACCAAGAGTATGTCTGTAAATCCGAAATCATACTCACATTTTGCGAGCTGGAAGCTGATGAGTACTATCCTAGTCGATGATCTAACGGAAGTCGTTAAGCAGGTTAAGGACGGAGAAACCGTTGATCTAAAAGTTATTGATAAGTACAAGTTCTTTTATGCAAATAGCACTGACTGCTTATATAGAGACTTTGAAGACAATGAGTATACTTACGTTAGAACTGTAAATGAACCTCTTAACGTTAAGATTTATGACGTTCCAGAGGGTGACGAGGCAATCGAAGAAGCCGGAGAAGTACTCGCTGAGGTTACTGGATCTGCAAAAGCAGAAAAGAATGGTTTTAAATTTGTGATGTCAGGAGAAGAATACGGAACCCTATATAGAGACACTGAAAGCGACAGTGACTCATATTTTCTTGAGACGAACGATGGACACGTTTATGTAAAAGGATTTCGTGCTGTCCGTAAAGCTAACCTAAGCTGCAACTATATCATCACAATCGACGGAGTGAGGAAGGCGGCAATTGCTGGCAATGCAAGAATTGCTTTTGAGGAAGATGAATTAACTGAAAACAGCTTAATTTGCAGCTTTGATGACGAATACCTACTGCTGTATATGGCTGTTCAGGAGATGATAATGACCAAAAACAAGTGGCTGAAATAGGTTTTAGTCACTTGCTCGTTTGATTTTAACATCTCTAAAATGTATAATAACTTTGTATATTTAAATGCAATTTTAACGGACTGATAGAAAGTAGTAAGGGTGATTTGATGAAGAGAATCCTTGTACCAGTTGATGGTTCACCTAGGAGTTTAATAGCGCTCGAGCAACTCAAAACCACGTTTTCGCCAAAGGCGTTCGAGGTAGTGCTTGTAATGGTACGTGAAAATACCGGATATGCACTCTCTCTCGGTGAGGAAGCTGAGATTCGTGCGGAACTCGACAAAAAGCTTAATACTATTGCCAAGACAATAGATAAATATAGCGTTATAAAAAAATCTGCAGTTGGCCGTGCTGGAGCTAGAGTTATCGAAGCTGCCAAAGAATTTGGTGTTGAGATAATTGTAATGACTAAGTCCACAAAGCCAGGTGCAGGAAGCACGATTGGCCTCACTGCATCCTATATCATTCGCCATGCTCAGTGTGACGTAATGATCGTTAAGGAGACAGAGAGCAAGAAGATTGAGAGCTATAGAGGTGCTATATATAAGAGAGCTAAGGGGACTGTTGCCCTTCGTGGTCAGCTCAGCCTAAAGCAGAGTGAGTGCTTGATTCCAAGTGTAAAGGGTGATGTAATTTATCACATCGACGTTACTAGAGGAAGGGTTCGCTTCTTGCACAGATCATTCAATCCTGTGACTAAGGAATGGGATTTGCCCCCAAGCAATGGACAGCAGGAGATATATGAAATTGAAGCAGGTG
Source organism: uncultured Mogibacterium sp. (assembly GCF_938039775.1). Next base: position 11,183 of record NZ_CALHTQ010000103.1, read on the forward strand.
TATCTATAAAGATTCCAGTGAATGCGACAGGTGACGGTAAGATGGCTGATAGAATCAGAATTCTTAACCGTAGTATGAAGACAGAAGCTGTTTTCAATTATGAGATCACTGCAGATAAGAGGGTTATAAAGCCTGAGAACGATGCAGATGCCGAGACACGTGTAGCATATGAGGATCCTAAAGTGGATACTGAATCAACAACTGCTCCGACTCAGGAAATCCCAGTTACTCCAGAACCAACTGAAGTGTCCGTAGCTGCTCCAGTAGTATCAGAATCTATGACGGAAGTTCAAGAAGCAGTCGCTGAAAAAGTTACTATACCTGAAGAGGTAAATGAGCTTGCAGAAACTATAGAAGCTACACAGGAAAACGAGCTTGATGAGGTTATAGAGACGGTAGAGCCTGAAGGACTAGGGAAATCTACAGATGCAGAAGAACCTGAAGCTGCTGTATCTGAAGATCCTGAACTAGTCGAAGAACCTGAAGAGCCTGAATTAGAAGAATCTGAAGATGATGCGGAAGAGCTAGAGCTTAACGAGACTAAAGAAGATGAATACAACGATAATTTACTTGAGCCTCTCGCGTCTGAAAATTCAGATAATACCATTGAGGCAATCGAAAGGCTTTGCACAACGGGTGCAATAGATGCAGTTGAGCTCATAAAGGCGCTAGATGAGATGGAATCAAGGTCAGAAGCGCAGTTAGAGCTAGATGCGGATGCCGAGCTAAAAGCTGAAGATGATGGGCATGATGATTAAGAATGTTGCGATTATAAAACGCAAATAACAGTGTCATGATTGACAGTTTTAAACGTATTTGATATTCTATAACGAGTAATTAGGAGGATAACGTAATGAGCAGAATTAAGACAATTTCAACAAGAAATATGGCTAAGTCAACCCTTTCTGGTGGATGCGGTGAGTGCCAGACATCTTGCCAGTCCGCAAGCAAGACTTCATGCAGTGTTGCTAACCAGCATTGCGAGCAGGCTAAGAACAAATAGTAACTGAAGGCGCTGCTTATTGCAGCGCTTTTTTATTGTTTTTGCTATTACGTCCAATTAACAAAAATGACTTTTATAAGGTATGGTACAAGAATAAATGATACATCAGTATAAACTAAACGGATATAACATAGTAATGGATGTGAATAGCGGCGCTGTTCACTCCGTAGACGAGGTAGCATATGATATCATCTCCATCTATGACAAGGGCGTAGGTAGAGATGAAATTGCTTCAGAGATAAAGGCTAAATATAGTGAAGTTACAGATAGCGATATTGATGAAACACTTTCGGATATCGAGGAGCTTAAGGCAGAGAAGCTGCTTTTTTCAGATGACCCATTTGAAGAAATCGCTGGTGAGCTAAAAGCTAAGCAATCTGTACTTAAAGCAATCTGTCTTCATGTGGCTCACGGATGTAATATGGACTGCAAATACTGTTTTGCTGGTAAAGGTGAGTACAGTGGCAAGGCAGGAATTATGTCTATAGAGGTTGGGAAAAAAGCACTCGATTTCTTGGTAGAAAATTCGGGAAGTCGTAAGAATCTTGAGGTTGACTTCTTTGGTGGTGAACCGCTTCTAAACTGGGACTTATGTAAGGAACTTGTTGCATATGGAAGAGAGCTTGAGAAGAAGCATAATAAGCGCTTTAATTTCACTCTCACTACGAATGGCGTTCTGATTGACGATGAGGTCATC
>NZ_CALHTQ010000104.1 GCF_938039775.1 uncultured Mogibacterium sp.
TTTATTTATTGAGGAGGCTATTTCAAAAGTTGATGTGAGCAATATTCGCTGCATTTCCGTATCTGATGCCCCGAGAAGAGTAGCGGGTTCGTATATGCCAGTTTTTTTAGCAGGTTATAATGCTGCAAAGATATTAAGTGCAAGTCTTGAAATACCACTTTATACATTTTCTCACCAAGAAGGTCATGTATCGGCTGTACTTAATTCTTTGACCGAAGATTTCTCAGATAGTAAAGTTATATTTTTTCATCTGAGCGGAGGAACGACCGAGACACTTATAGCTGAAACAGACGGTATCCATTACAAGCTTGAAATAGTTGGTGGAACGAAAGATATTAGCATAGGTAAACTCCTTGATAGAGTAGGTGTAGCACTTGGCTATGATTTTCCAGCTGGAAAATATATAGATGAGTTCGCTATCAAACATAGATATAGTAGCTCTAAGCATCTTAGCAACATTAAAATTGATGATGGTTGGTTTAATTTATCTGGAACAGAGTTTCAAGTTATGAAGGCAATTAAATCATCTGACACAGAAGTTATTGTAGAGCTAATGGAAAAATTATCAATTCTGCTCTTCGAACTAGCAAAGTTTTTGTCAAATAAATACGGCATAAGAAACGTTTATATGGCTGGTGGAGTAGCTGCAAGTTGTTACGTCAGAGACAAGATTCGAGAACTCACAAGACTAGATAATTCTTTTAAAGTAAATTTCGGAAACCCAGAGCTATCCGGTGATAACGCTGTTGGTATAGCATTGCTCGGAGGAAGGGCATTAGATGAATCCATTTTCAATAACACAATTTAATGAGTATGTTTCAAAAAAACTTAACAACGATCCTAACCTCAATAATTTACCGCTAATCGGAGAAGTTTCAGGGGTATCAATGAGCGCTGGACATATGTATTTTTCTTTGAAAGACGAAAATAGTGTTCTTCGTTCGGTAATATGGCGAGGTAATATTTCTAAAATCGACACATCACTCATCCAAAATGGTAGTAAAATAGTAGCGCTTGGAGATATTAGTGCATATGCGCGTGGTGGAAATTATTCGTTTTCTGTTCGTATGGTTGAAAGCTTTGGTGAAGGTGACCTTGCAAAGGAATATAACCGAGTTAAGACGCTACTCGAATCAGAGGGTTTATTCTCAAGAAAATACAAGAAACCTATTCCTAGATTTGCCAAGAGAATAGGTGTTATTACATCTGATACTGGAGCTGCTATAGAAGATATTAAGAAAATCATCACAAGCAAGAATGATTATGCTGATATAATTATATTTCCAACTCTAGTTCAAGGCATAGGTTCGCCTGCAAGCATAATTAAAAGTATCAAAATAGCCAATGATGTAAGTAAATCTGGCAAACCCATAGATGTTCTCATAGTTGGACGTGGTGGTGGATCAGCTGAAGATTTGGCATCATTTAATGACGAAGGTGTTGCAAGAGCAATATTCGCTTCTGATATCCCAATCATCAGTGCAGTTGGACACGAATCTGATGTATCTATATCTGACTGGGTTGCTGATGCAAGGGCAGAAACACCGACTGCTGCTGCAGAAATGGCCGCTATCGATACATTTGAACTTAGAGAACAGATTGCGAGAAATGAGCAGGAGCTCAAAAAATCTATCGCATATAAAATCAATACGGAACGCAACAATATCAAGATTCAGAGAAACCATCTTATCCATGTTATGATTAGCAAAGTTCGAGAGATGAGACTTAATATAGATAAGGCAGTTATTGCACTAAGAGAAAACAATCCGACCAATGTGTTGAACAAAGGTTATGCATTAGTAACAAAAGATAATCATGTAGTCACAGAAGCGTCAAATATTGACGTGAATGAGATTTATACAGTTATTATGGCTGACGGTTCGTTTGAAACGAAAATTACGTCTAAAACGCAAAATTAAGAGGTGTGATATGACAAAGAATATCGATAAAACTTTTATGGAGGCTTATCAGGGCCTAGTTGATGCTGCAACTAATATAACAAAACAGACAACTTCAATAGATGAGTCTATGAAACTCTTCGATGAAGGTATGAAAGATGCTGAACTATGCAATAAGATGCTCGATCAAGCAGAGCAGAAGATTGAAGTATATACAAAAGAAGAAATATAGGGGTTCAAATGTACAATTACGAAGAATACAAATCAATTATCGAAAAACATTTGCTAGACTATATTCCCAAGATTGATATCAAGGCTAGGACACTTTTCGATTCTATGAAATACAGCGTAATGAGTGGTGGAAAAAGACTTCGTCCAGTATTGCTTTTGGCCGCATGTGATTTTGCAGGAGGTGATATCTATGAAGCCCTACCTTATGCATGCGCTCTCGAATATATTCATACATATTCTTTGATTCACGATGATTTACCAGCTATGGATAACGACGATCTTCGTCGCGGAAATCCAACTAATCATAAAATATTTGGTGAAGATATTGCAATTCTTGGAGGAGATGCTCTTCTAAATACTGCAATGGAACTCATGTTTAGGGATTTCACTTATCACTTTGATAATCCTGAAAAACTTAAGAGGCACTGCTGTGCAGGTCTTGCAATCGCAAAAGCAGCAGGCGTTAACGGCATGATTGCTGGTCAGGTGGTAGATGTAGAGAACGGTATGAAGGATTGCTCACGTGAATTTGTTGACTTCATTGAAGAGAACAAGACAGGAGCACTTATCAGCGCTCCAATTATCGCTGGACTTGGAATAGCTGGTGCTGAAAAGGAACTTGTTGATGCATTTACAGTATATGCTAGATGTATCGGAAAAGCCTTTCAGATATCTGATGACATCCTTGATATGACGGGATCAGCTGAGGAGCTTGGCAAGACTCCAGGCAAGGATTCACAGCAGGAAAAGGCTAACTTCGCCATCGTTAACGGTATAGAGCAGGCAAGGCAAGAGCTACATAGACTTACAATTACAGCTATTGAATCTATTGAACGATTCGAAACATCAGATAAAAATTTCTTTACAGATCTAGCACTTAAGCTAGAACAGAGGAGAGCATAATGAAGTATGATCTTGAACACGAAGATCTAATATCAATTATAAAATCTGCAGATGAAAGTGAACTCGCTGAACTCTGTAAGGATATTCGAGAATTTCTAATTCAGAAGGTATCCAAAACTGGTGGCCATTTGGCTTCTAATCTCGGCGTGGTAGAACTTACTGTTGCGATGCATAAGGTTTATGACAGCCCTCGCGACAAACTTATTTATGATGTTGGGCATCAGACATACGTACATAAGATACTCACTGGTAGAGCTGATCGGTTTGATACACTTCGCAAGTTTAAAGGACTTAGTGGATTCCCTAAGGCTTATGAAAGCGTTCACGATGCTTATGATACTGGTCATAGTAGCACTTCGCTTGGTGCTGCAGCAGGCTATGCAGTTGCACGTAACTTAAAAGGTGAGGACAACGAAGTTGTTGCGCTCATTGGAGATGGTGCGATGACTGGAGGGTTAGTGTACGAAGCTTTAAATAATATTGGTTCTAATAGATTAAAAGTTCGAATTATCTTAAATGATAACGGTATGTCAATTGCTCATAATGTCGGAGCTATGTCGAAGCATCTACAGGGACTTCGCAGTTCTTCAAACTATATAAATGCCAAGAAATCAGTACGAACTTCACTAAATAAAGTTCCGCTAATAGGAAAGCCTATTTCAAATGGAATTAGTCGTACGAAGTCGCGTATTAAGCTTTCTGTACTAGATCAGCAGGGAATTCTGTTTGAGGAGCTAGGTATTAAATACATCGGACCAGTTGATGGGTATAATATTCCAAAGCTAGTAGAAGCTTTTAATGCGGCAAATGCAGTTGACGGACCTACATTAGTCCACATTATTACTAAAAAAGGTAAGGGCTATTCATGGTCAGAGAAGTACCCAAAAAAGTTTCATGGTGTCGGACCATTTAGTATTGATGACGGTAATGTATTATCGTCTGATTCGCCATCTTCAGATTTATCATTTTCTGAGGTCTTTGGTAATAAGCTTCTAGAGCTAGCTAAGAAAGACCCCCGCATTATTGCTATTACTGCCGCAATGGGAACTGCAACTGGGCTAGGACCATTTTATGAAAAGTTTCCCGAAAGATTTTTTGATGTCGGAATTGCTGAGCAGCATGCAGTATTATTCGCAGCTGGATTAGCTAAAGCCGGCATGATTCCTGTTGCTCCAATATATTCATCTTTCTTACAGAGAGCTTATGATCAAATAATTGAGGATATATGTATTCAAAATCAACATGTCGTATTCGGTGTTGATAGGGCAGGTCTTGTTGGAGCTGATGGTGAAACACATCACGGCGTTTTTGATATCAGTTATCTGTCTAGTATTCCTAACATGACTGTACTATCACCTGCTGATGGAACACAGCTTGAAGAAATGCTCGAATATGCAGTTAAACAAATGGATTCTCCAGTTGCAATTCGATATCCACGCGGATTAGCAAAATTTGACCATCTTAAGTTAAAATCATTTTCTGGAAATAATATCAAACTGTCTCAAGGTACAGATATCACCATCCTCGCTGTAGGATGTATGCTTGATACCGCACTTGATGCAGCTCGTGAGTTAATGAGTATCGGCTATAGCGTCGGTGTTACAAATGTATGTGTTGTTAGTCCATTTGAATATAAACTTATTGAAATCGATACAAAACTTGTAATTACTATCGAAGACAACGTTATTCGCGGTGGCTTCGGTGAATCATTTGCCTCTGCAGCACTTAAAGCAGGACATGATTATGGATTAATAACTCTTGGTGTTCCAGACGCTTTCGTCGAGCAAGGTTCTGTAGAGCAGCTTCGAATTGAGTGCGGAATGACTGGGGAAGACATAGTGAAAGGAGCAACTGAGTACTTTGAAGGAAAGGCTTGATGTCATACTTGTAAATATGGGGCTCGCTCCATCTCGCGATAATGCTAAACGGACGATTATGGCTGGTTTAGTAACTGTAGACGGTGTCGTAGAGACTAAATCTGGACAGAAGTTTGATGTTGATAGCGAGTTTGTTGTCAAAGATAAACTGATTAAATATGTAAGCCGTGGCGGCCTCAAACTTGAGAAGGCCATTAAATCATTTGATATAGACCTTTATGGCTGCTACACCGTCGATATGGGTGCTTCTACAGGTGGTTTTACCGACTGTATGCTCATGAACGGTGCAGTTAAAGTATATGCGCTCGATGTAGGTTATGGACAGCTAGATTACAAGTTAAGAGTTGATCCACGTGTCGTGAACATGGAGAAAACCAACATTCGTTACCTAGATACAGCTCTCATTGAGGAACCTATAGACTTTATATCAATCGATGTTTCCTTTATATCCTTGAAGCACATGTTTCCTGTAGCCGCAGAACTGCTTAATGAGAATGGTGCGGTTATGTGCCTAATCAAACCACAATTTGAAGCTGGTCGTGAACAGGTTGGTAAAAAGGGAATCGTGCGTGACAGCAACGTTCACGTAGAGGTAATAGCGAACGTTATTGAATACGCAGCACTCGAGGGTTTATATCCTCATGGACTAGATTATTCACCTGTGAAGGGAACCAAGGGCAATATAGAGTATCTACTGTATCTCAAGAAAACAGAATCAATTGACTCTATCTCACCAGAAGAAATTGTAAAAAGGGCTCATAACGAACTCGATTGCTAGCATATTAAAGGGGGAAAATCATGGGTCTTTCACCGATGATGAAGCAATATTTTGATATAAAAGAACAGTATAAAGACTGCCTGCTCATGTATAGACTAGGCGACTTTTACGAGCTGTTTTTTGACGATGCTCTCACGACCTCACGTGAGTTAGAACTGACACTAACCGGTAGAAACTGCGGACTTGAGGAACGTGCTCCGATGTGTGGAGTACCTTTTCATGCCGCAAACTCATACATAGCTAAGCTTGTATCAAAAGGTTATAAAGTAGCTATATGCGAGCAGGTTGAAGATCCTAAGGAAGCAAAAGGTATAGTTAGGCGTGAAGTCGTAAGGATAATTACTCCAGGAACGATTGATATCGATGAAGCAACTTCCGCTAATGACAATCTATATCTATCATCTGTATATATTACTAATAAGACAAGCTCTATAGCTTATGCAGATATTACGACTGGTGAATTCACAGCACTTGAGGTGCGTGACGACCATGATAATGAACAATTAATTTCGGAGCTTTCCCGTATAGCACCTAAGGAAGTCATTTATTTTGACGAAACCTCTTCAGATTTCATCGATAGATATTCTAAGGCAGCTCCAGAAACGTATATAAACCATATTGACGAATCATATTTCAAATATTCCTCATGCGAAGACATACTAAAGTCGCAGTTTGAGGTTACATCGCTTATCCCGCTAGATATCCAGGACAAGATCGAGGTTACCATAGCTTCTGGAGCCTTGCTCTTATATCTGATGGAGACCGAGAAGCATGCTTCTCCTCAGATAAAACACCTAACACTCAAGGAAACTGGTCTTAGTATGATTCTCGACCGCGCAACCATGCGTAACCTAGAACTACTTGAGACACAATATAACCAGAGTCAGAAGGGTTCTCTTTTAGATGTAATCGATAAAACTCATACAGCAATGGGGGGACGACTTATCAGAAGATTCATCAAAGAACCTTTGAAGGAAAGTTCTACTATTAACAAGAGGCTCGATGCAGTAGAAGCTCTTGTTGATTTGCCAATAAATAGAACTAACATAGTCTCATCGCTGAAGCATGTATATGATTTTGAGCGACTTACAGCAAGGATTGCAAGCATGAGAGCAAATGGAAAAGATCTCATAGCTCTCAAGACTACTATAAGAGAGCTTCCATCTATTAAGGAGGAGCTCCAGAATATCGATACACCTCTTTTAAATGAATTATATTCATCGCTCGATGATTTTTCAGAGCTAGAAGAGCTTATCGAGAATTCAATAGTTGAAGAACCTCCGTTCACGATTACAGATGGAGATTTGATCAAACCTGGTTACTCTGAGGAACTTGATAAACTTAAACTTTCAATCAAAGATGCTAAAGAATGGATTACAGGACTAGAAGCTAGGGAAAAAGAAAGAACAGGCATCAAGAATTTAAAGGTTGGATTCAACAAGGTATTTGGTTATTATATCGATATCAGCAAATCTAATCTTCCTCTAGTACCAGACGACTATATTAGAAAGCAGACACTTGTTAACAACGAGAGATATATAACGCCAGAGCTCAAAGAGAAGGAGAGCCTAGTTCTTTCAGCGGAAGCTAAAATTAATACCATTGAATATGAGATTTTCAAGGATGTAAGAGCTTCGATTGAGCCGTATTTTGCAAGACTACAAAAGGCTTCAGCCTCTGTTGCATTGCTCGACGTACTTTCGTCTCTAGCTGATATTGCTTCACGCTATGGTTATGTCAAGCCAATCGTCGACGATTCAAATGTAATAGACATAAAGAACGGTCGTCACCCTGCAGTAGAGCAAATGATTGGCGAAGGACTGTTTGTATCGAACAGCACATTACTAGATACTGTAACGCGTAGCATGCTAATCATCACAGGGCCTAATATGTCAGGTAAATCGACTTATATGCGTCAAACTGCGATAATAGTTCTGATGGCACAACTAGGCTCCTTTGTCCCATGCGAAAGTGCACATATCGGAGCAGTTGATAGAGTGTTCACTAGAATAGGTGCTTCTGATAACCTGTCGTACGGTCAATCCACTTTCTATATCGAGATGAGCGAGCTTGCAAATATCCTTCGAAATGCAACCCAGCGCAGTCTCATCATACTGGATGAGATTGGAAGGGGTACAAGTACTTTTGATGGACTTTCAATAGCATGGGCTACGATAGAATACTTATCAAAGCCAGGAAATTGCATCAGAACAATGTTCGCCACCCACTATCATGAGTTAACTGTTCTTGAGAACAAGTATGCAAATGTAAAGAACCTTTCTGTTGCCGTCAGCGAGCAGGGCAGCGATATTGTTTTTTTACATAAAATATCAGAACAGCCTGCTAGCAAGAGCTACGGAATTCATGTAGCAAAGATAGCTGGTGTACCTTCTGAAATCCGCAAAAGGGCAACCGCAAAGCTTCGTGAACTTGAGTCGGGTTCTAGTGCTTCACCTTTGACTAGTGACCCAATATCTTTCTTCGGTCAAAATATCGTAGCCGAGGAAGAAACTGGCTATGACGAAGTCATCGATGAGATTAAAGATATTAACCTTAATAACATCACTCCAATGGATGCGATGTTAAAACTTAAGGAAATTCAGGATAAATTAAAATAGATAGGAGTTACCATGATTAGAATTCTTGATGAGTTTATAGCAGATAAAATAGCAGCAGGCGAAGTAATCGAACGCCCACTTTCTATTGTTAAAGAGCTTATCGAGAACTCAATTGATGCGGGCTCATCTCAGATTGTTGTTGAGATAAGAAACGGAGGAAAGTCATATATCAGAGTAACCGATAACGGTTCAGGAATCGCAAGTGATGAAGTTGAACTAGCGTTCGAAAGACATGCTACAGGTAAGATATCTGAACTAAGTGATTTAGATCATATAAATACACTTGGGTTTAGAGGAGAGGCGCTTGCTAGTATAACGGCTATTTCCAGGCTTACCATCTATACCAAGACAGAGGACTCTGAACTAGGAACAAAGCTAAAAATGCAGGGTGGAGCAATAGTTAGCATTGAAAAAACAGGCATGAATACAGGAACTACTATGGTTGTTGAAGACGTCTTTTACAACACCCCTGCAAGACGTAAGTTTATGAAGAGCGATGCAGCAGAGGCAACCGTAATCATTGATATGATTCAGAAAATGGCAATCTATTACTCGCATATTGCTTTTAGACTCATCAACAATAAGCAGACTGTCATTGCCACACCAGGTACGGGAAATATCCTCAATACTATTCAAGCGATATATCCATCTTATCGTGAGCTAATCGAAATTAATGGCGAATTCGTACATGGCTTCATCTCTGATCCAGGCAGTACTAAGAGCAACAAAAGAGGTCAGATTTTCTTCGTAAATGGTAGGTATATCAGCAGTTCTACAATTGAAAAGGGGATTTCAAAGGGATATGGGGATAGAATATTCTCAGGCCATCCAATCTGCATACTTTTTCTTGAAGTTAACCCAGAAACAATAGACGTAAATATACATCCTAATAAAAAAGAAATCAAATTTCTCCAGGAAGATGAGATAATCAAAGATATAGAGCAGGCAATCAAACATGTTATTAACTCTGAAAATACAATTCCATCAGCTATGGGACATAGGTTGGAAGGTGTTTCAGATATAAAAGCCTCTTCATCTACTTCGGATTATCACTATGCGGATAACTATTCCAAATCATCTTGTTCTTCTCATATAACAGATTCTCTTGATATTAATCATGTTGAAGTGAAAGAACAGATCACGCAGATGGATATTAAATCATTCCTAGCATCAAAAACTCGCGTTTCTGATACTACCGATGATTATAAATTGGATGATGAATCTGATGTAAAATCCTGCGAGAGTGACACCGAAAATGTTATAATAAAAGAGCAAATTCAGCTTAATACACCTGCTGTAAAGGCATTCGAGTTTGAATCACTCGTATACAAGGGTTATCTGTTTGATACTTATATCATTATGCAGTCATCTGATGTTGCTTATCTTCTTGATCAACACGCTGCACACGAACGTATCATGTACGAGAGATTTATAAACATGTACAACGATTCGGAGCATATCTCACAGCCAATGCTAGTTCCTTTTTCGATTGAAACGTCAAGTGATGTATATTCTGCTGAGAGATTCTGGATGGATGATATTGTTAAGCTAGGCTTCGATATAGACGATTTTGGAAATAACACATTTATCGTCCGTGGTATTCCTACATACATGGATAAAGGTGAAGCAGAGTTATTTCTGCACACATACATAGAGGACCCAGAATCTCGTTCAGAACGCGGAAATACTACTATTATCGATAAACTTATCATGAGATCTTGTAAGGCTGCTGTAAAAGGTAATAATAAGCTCAGCGACAGGGAGATACAGGAGCTGCTTGAACAATTATCAAACTGTGTAAATCCTTTTAGCTGTCCGCACGGAAGACCTACATTTATAAGGTTTACATTATCTGAAATTTCGCGCGCATTTAAGCGCTAATCATATACGGAAGGAAAATTTTTATGACCACAGGCAATAATAAAGTTTACATAATTGGCGGACCTACCGCTGCTGGAAAGAGTGTAGTTGCTCTATACCTCGCAAAAAGAATTAAGGGCGAGATTGTTAACTGTGACTCAGTGCAGTTATATAAGTACCTGGATATAGGAAGTGCTAAACCTTCACAGAAGGATATGGATACAATTCCTCATCATCTATACGGTTTAGTTGATCCTGCAGATGATATTACTGTAGCTCAGTATCAGCAGCTTGCTTTTGATAAAATTGATGAAATATTATCTCGAGGCAAGACCCCAATAGTTGTAGGAGGAACAGGACTGTATCTTAACTCGCTGATTTATAAGATGTCATTTGCAGCTAAGCCGATTAACCTCAAGAGGAGAGATGAGCTAGAGCAATTAGCAGAGGTAAGAGGTAAGGAGTATCTCTTTGAACTTCTATCTGCAGTCGATCCAGAAGCCGCTGCTAGAATTCATCCAAATAATATCAGAAAGATTATCAGAGCAATTGAAGCATATGAACTAGGCTCTAAACTAGAATCGATGGACAAGCTTGAACCTAATACTAAGTATGACTTCAAGATTCACATCGTTAATATGGACCGCGAATGGCTTTACACACGTATCAATAGACGTGTAGACAAACTAATGGAAGAGGGATTACTCAAGGAAGTAAAACACCTTCTATCTATGGGCTATAACCACGACACTCCAGCGATGAAGGGGATCGGTTATAAAGAACTACTCTCATATCTAGATGGTAATTCAACTCTCGAAGAAGCAGTTAATGATATCAAGACTAATACGCGTCATTACGCTAAACGCCAGCTTACCTGGTTCAAGCGTTATGAAAATGCTCACTGGGTTGATATTCAGAAAGGTCAGATGGTCGGCAATATAGTTGACGAGATTTTAGAAACTAGCAGATAAAAAGGTAACATGGCTATTAAGAGAACTACCAGAGCCGCTAGCGGTGATGCTAAGCGGCTCAAGATCCATAACAAGTCTGATAAACCAGACAATGTTATTGAAAAAGAAAACGAAATATATATGCAATGCGAGGCAATTGAACGCGAACTACCAAGTTTTATGCGTTCATATTTTGTATTTCTAAAAGGAAATGTTCTTCCTATGACGAGACTCGCTTACCTGCAGGATGTCCGCTTTTTCTTAGATTATATAATAACCAACACTTCACTTACTGATGCTGATGTTCCTAAGGATATCAAGCTTGATGAAATCCGTGATATTACATCAATAGATGTAAATCTATTTATCGACTTCTGCCGCAAGTACACAGTAGATGATGGAGATAAGATAATCATTTACGAGAATAACAACAAAACTCTTGCTCGTAAGAAATCATCTGTTTCAGTACTTTTTAAGCAGCTTTATCGAGATGGATTAATAGAGAACAACATAACAGATGGATTCGATCCAATAAAAGTCCCCAAGCCAGGTGAACGTGAGATCAAGGCGCTTCAAGATGACGAGGTTATGGTTATGCTCGATGCGGTAACTACCGGCTCAAATATGACACCACACGAACTAAAGTATTGGGAGAAGACTAAGCTACGAGATAAAGCTATTCTGATACTTTTCTTGACTTATGGTCTCAGACTATCTGAACTTCAGCAACTTAATATTTCATCCTTTAACTTTTCTCGCGGAGAATTTACTATTTACCGTAAGAGGGGCAAAGAGTCGAGTATGCCTATTAATCGCTCAGTACAGATAACTGTTCAGGATTATATTAACAACGAGCGCTCTACTATATCAGAGGAAACAGAAGCCGACGAGGATGCTCTTTTCCTTTCTTTGCAGGGAAGACGTATGACATCAAGATCTATAAGGGAACTTGTAAAAAAATATACGGCTATAGCTCTTAACACGACTAAACACAATGGTTATAGCCCTCATAAGCTTCGTGCAACAGCAGCTACCAGCCTTATTGGACGCGGAAATTCCATATATGATGTACAGGCTTTACTGGATCACGAGCAGGTAACTACCACACAGATTTATGCATCACATAAAATGAATGTAAAGCGCGACTTGGTCAAGGATATGGAATGGGAGATAGAGAGAAAGGACAACGATTAATGACTAGCTATAATGAGCATCTTATAAAGAATTTCGGTATAAAGCCTGACGTTTTAGACTTAGTAGATAGAGCAGAGGAGAAGCTCAAAGAGCAGTTTTCTGAACTCGAAAATATATGTGCTATTAACCAGCTCAAAGTTCTAGGTGCATTTCAAGATAATAAAATCAGCGATTCACACTTCGCATGGAACACTGGATATGGCTATGATGATGCGGGTCGTGAAGCTGTTGAAAAGGTTTATGCTAGTATTTTCAATACTGAGGCAGCTCTTGTCCGACCTAATATAGTAAATGGTACACATGCGCTCTCTACAACTCTTTTCGGTCTTCTTAAACCTGGTGAAGAGCTGATATACGTAACTGGCAGACCTTATGACACACTCCAGACTGTTATCGGAATCAATGATCATGAGTACATGGGTACTCTGACAGATTATGGCATCAAATATAGTGAAGTTGGATTAAATGATAATTGGGACGTTGATTTAGCTGCAATACAAAGATCCATTCACGATAATACACGTG
>NZ_CALHTQ010000105.1 GCF_938039775.1 uncultured Mogibacterium sp.
CCAAAGCGACGTCAGGAATTCCAATGTAGTATCTCTCAGATAAAGCATCTCTTAACTTGTTCGGAATGTTAGTCATTTCGTCGAAAGACTCTACACCCTTAGCCAGCCATCCAAATATTTGCTTTGCTCTAAATCGCTTATCTCCGCATGAAGAAACGACCCCGGCTAATTCGTCGGGATCGTAATCTACGATATTGAGCTTAGAAATTAAGTTGTTGTTCTCTTCACTCATAGTATTTAAATCTCTTAGCACTTAGCAACTGCAAGTCCTGTCTTATGACCATTGATATCAAATGTCTCTAGTCCAGTAGCTTCAATAACTGAGTCAGCTAGAGTTTCTTCCTTGATGTGGTCAACCGCGCCTAGAACTGCTGCCTTTACTTCCTCATCTGCCTCAAAACTGATGGTGATATGGTCTAGCATCTCAAAGTCATTCTGCTTACGTAGCTGCTGAACCTTGGAAATAACCTCACGAACATATCCCTCGTTAACAAGCTCAGGAGTTAGAGTTGTATCGAGGATAGTAAATACATTGCTTTCCATTCCTACCACGAAGCCTTCCTTAGCGGAAATTCTTACGTCGAGGAAGTCCTCTGTGATGTCATATTCAGTGCCACCTAGCTCAAGCTTTATAGGTCCAGCCGCAACATTAGTGATAAGCTCCTTAGCATCGAACTGTGCTAGCTTACCAGCAAACTCCTTGATATCCTTACCAAGAACAGGGCCAGCAGCCTTGAAGTCAGGCTTTACAGCAAAGTTCATATACTTATCGAGGTCTTTTTCAAACACAACGCTCTTAACGTTGAGCTCCTCTGTGATTAGAGGCACAAGGTCACTGATTAGTTCCTCATACTTACCATCAACGATTACCTCGCTTAGCGGCTGTCTAACCTTGAGTCTCTCTTTCTCTCTAGTTCCCCTTCCTAGGTTAACGAGAGTCTTAACTAGCCCCATTCTCTCCTCTGTCTTCTCATCGATTAATTCGCTGTTAGACGTTGGGAAATGAGCGATATGAACCGTCTTTTCACCTGTTAGCTTAACGTACATCTCATCTGAAATGAATGGTGCAATTGGAGCTATCATTTTGATTACACCGAGAAGCACTTCATATGTAGTAGCATAAACGCTCTTCTTATCGTCAGTCATATCATCTGCATAGAATCTTCTTCTGGCTCTTCTGATATACCAATTTGAGAAATCCTCAACTACGAAGTCATTGATTGCTCTTACGGTCTTCATGTGATCATACTCGTCCATATATTCAGTAACATCAGCAACTAGTCTGTTGTATCTGGAGATGATCCATCTATCAAGCTCAGGTCTATTCTCGTAAGGAGCATCAATCTTAGCAGGGTCAGTATCATCCATGTTGGAGTATAGAACGAAGAAGTTATAGATATTTCTGAGAGTTCCAAAGAACTTACTCTGTACATCCTTTACACCTTCCTCGTCAAACTTTGTTGGTGTCCAAGCTGGCGAAACGGATACGAGATACCAACGGATAACGTCTGCACCATACTTGCTCATCATTTCAAATGGATCAACCGTGTTGCCCACATGCTTAGACATCTTCTTGCCCTTGGCGTCGAGGATGAGGTCATTTACAAGAACATTCTTATATGGAGCTTTACCCATGATAAATGTGGAAACAGCCATCAATGAGTAGAACCAACCTCTTGTCTGATCGATACCTTCACAGATGAAGTCAGCCGGGAACAGTTCCTTCTCAAATCTGTCTGCATTCTCGAACGGGAAATGCCACTGTGCAAAAGGCATTGCTCCAGAATCGAACCAACAGTCCATTACCTCAGGTATTCTATCCATAGTCTTGCCACAGCTTGGGCACTTAAAATGAATATCATCTACGAACGGTCTGTGTAGTTCAATAGTCTCTGGGTTTACATTTTCAATGGCCTTTTCAGCTAGCTCCGCACGGCTTCCTGCACTCTCGAGATGTCCACACTCACATTTCCAGATTGGAATTGGTGTACCCCAATATCTGGATCTGGAGATGTTCCAATCCTTAACGTCAGCTAGCCAATTTCCGAAACGCTTTTCTCCAACATAAGGAGGATACCAGTTAACTGTATTGTTATTAGCAACTAGCTGGTCTTTGAGTTTTGTCATCTCAATGTACCAACCTGGCTTTGAGTAGTATATGAGAGGTGTATCACATCTCCAACAGTGTGGATAGTTATGTACCATCTTCTGCTTAGCAAACACCTTGTTCTCTGCTGCAAAATACTTTAGTATCTCTACATCAAGGCCTTCTTCCATAACGAATCTGCCTTTCCAAGGAGTTGTTGTGAAGCAGCCCTTCTCATCTACTGGCTCTTCAAAGTCAACACCATAGCTGTGGCAAGTATTATAGTCATCCTCACCAAACGCATAAGCAGTATGAACTAGACCTGTACCGTCTTCAACAGTAACGTAGTCTGCATTTGCTACGAAGAAGCCCTTGACCTTATCTAGGTCATCTCCGTAAACAAATGTCGAAAGTGGCTCATAAGGAATGTGCTCTAATTCCTTACCTGTCATTTCTTCGAGTACTTCGTACTTACCTTCCCCGAGAACTCTATCCGCAAGGTTTTTAGCAACGTAGAAGATATTACCCTCTTCGCTACCCTCAAGCATCTTTGCTCTTACATATACAACCTCTGGACCTACTGTAATTAAAATGTTAGAAGGAAGTGTCCATGGAGTTGTTGTCCAAGCGAGGAAATACTCGTTCTCTCTATCTCTAAGCTTAAACTTACATGTTACTGTAAGAACAGGATCTTCTTTGTATCCCTGAGCTACTTCATGTGAAGCGAGACCAGTTCCACATCTAGCACAATAAGGAAGAACCTTATGTCCTTCATAGATGAGTCCATCGTCAAAGAACTTCTTGATTATCCACCAACCAGACTCGATATAGTTATTGTCATAAGTAATATATGGGTCATCCATGTCAGCGAGATAAGCCATCTTCTCAGACATGTCACGCCAAAGTCCAGTATATTTAAATACCGACTCACGACACTTCTCGTTGAATTCCTTGATTCCGTAACTCTCAATGTCGTTCTTACCAGACATACCAAGCTGCTTCTCTACCTCAATTTCAACAGGAAGACCATGTGTGTCCCAACCGGCCTTACGCTTAACTTGAAAGCCCTGCATCGTCTTATATCTATTGATTGAGTCCTTTAACGTTCTAGCCATTACATGGTGTATACCTGGCTTTCCATTAGCTGTTGGAGGTCCTTCAAAAAAAACGAAGCTCGGATCTCCTTCTCTCTCTGTTACACAGAGGTGCAGCAAATCTATATCGGACCAGTGCTGAATCTGTTCTCCCTGAACGTCTGCTACTGATTTCTCAGATAAGTTTTCAAACATTTTATTATCCCTTCCTCTAACATTAATTATTGTAATAAACAAAATATTCATTAATTTTACTAATTAAAGCACAAAATGTCAACA
>NZ_CALHTQ010000106.1 GCF_938039775.1 uncultured Mogibacterium sp.
ATCTCACTCGATATAGGAGTTGCAGAGTTATCATCTCTTGCCGCCTTCATAGCCGTCTCGAAAATTTGCGGCTCATTATGCTGATACCACGAAATTATCGAGTCAGTTATGATTTTTGCTTTCTTCTCATCAACATTATGTTCTAGCGACCTTCTACCCTTTAGATAGTTGAGTAGATGGCGCAATGCTGTCTTTGGATTGTTTATGACACTCATTCCTAGGCCGCTTGAGATTATATCCTTGTGTAGTTTCAAATTCGGCAGAGCTGCCCTAAATGCATCTACTAACGAAGACGGCTTAGAGTCCTGTCCTTCGGAATCAGACAGAGACCAGCTGATATATAATCTCTCGTAAGGCTTTGAAATCAGCCTATACATAGCTACATTCTCTTCCGTCATCTTAAGTTCATCGAGGTGACCAATCGGGAAATGGTGCTCCTTAAAGAATTCCTTTTCATCTACAGAGAATATGCCCTCTGAAGCTGGCTCCATAGGTAGCACACCCTCATTCGCCGCAAGTACAATCATCGCCTTGAGCGGTCCTGGTCTCGTTCTAATCATAGAACCCATGATTATACCATCAAGAGCAGGTGGGATAATTCCGATATCCACTGACTCAAGTCCTTTTCTATATAACTGCAGCAGTTCTATAACCCCCCCTCTATCGAATGTCTCTCCACCAAGTATGCTGGCTAACTGCTCAAGAATCTTAACGCAAGCTTCGTAGCTCTGTGCAGTATTCTGCGCCTCCTCGTTATACCCCTTTTCAGACTGGATTTCAGATACAGCCTGTAGCCTACCTGGTAGATTCCATTCCTCTTCCAAGATCTTGATAAGGTCAAAGATAAACTCTGCGACTGTTCCAGAGCGCTCTTTTATATCAACTAGCTTTGAAACCTGCTCCATTATATAGCTTCTTGTGCTCTCAAGCTTTTCAAACTCTTCATCAGCATAATCAAAATGACCATACTTAAACTCGCGAGTCCACATACTACCGCGAATCTTGTAATTACGTGCGTAGTTCTCGAGCCTCTCTATGTCTTCTCTACTAATACTTGTAAGCTCAGTCTTGAGCATTACGAACAGAGCCGAAGTCCTGTATTTGTGCAGTACAAACTCGAGGAGACTTACTATAAATCTCGCTGCCATCGAATCGGTGATAGTCCTTCTCGAGTCGACAAAGAGCGGAATTCCATACTCTTCAAAAGTCCTGCGAATTATCGGTTGCCTAGATGAATCATCATTGCATATTACTGCGATGTCATTCATCTTGTACCCTTTATCACGAATAAGCTCATATATATATGAAGCCGCACTTTCCGCTTCGTAGAACGGATTTGCACACTCAACTAGCTTAACTTCATCGTTAACCGTGCTATCATCTGGTATCTTAAGTGTAGTTTCACTAGAGTTAGAGACTGTTTTAAATAGATTTTCCTCTAGATAATCAAGCGTCTCTCGTCCGCAAGCTCTGTATTCATCAGGCACATATTCCTTTAAAATTTTATCCCCTGCCGAATCCGCCCTAGCGGACAATGCTGACACTAGATTGATATCGAGATTAAAATCGCTGCTATTAACCATGATACTAACATCAATACGCTTTGCCATCTCTATAAGAGCATCCATAGACTTTGGCGCAAGCGTGTCAAATCCATATACCCACACCGAATGGTTATCCAGAAGCTCTGAATCTCCTATTAACGAGACATACATTGAGATG
>NZ_CALHTQ010000107.1 GCF_938039775.1 uncultured Mogibacterium sp.
TCAGAGAAATTAAAAAAATCTCACAGGACCCTGTTTCCCTTGAGACACCAATTGGTGAAGAAGAAGATAGCCATCTTGGCGACTTTATCCCTGATGATGACGTGCCTGCACCAGTTGAAGCAGCAGCATACTCTATGCTCAAAGAGCAGTTAATGGAAGTACTAGACACATTATCAGAGAGAGAAAAGAAGGTTCTAATGCTTAGGTTCGGTCTTGAAGATGGAAGACCTCGCACACTTGAAGAAGTCGGTAAGGAGTTTAACGTTACCAGAGAGCGTATCAGACAGATTGAAGCGAAGGCGCTTAGAAAACTTCGTCATCCAAGTAGAAGCAAGAAGCTAAGAGATTATCTGGAGTAAAAATGAAAATAAGTGACAGAATTAAAGTAATATGCGATGCTGTCACACCTGGGGAAACTATTGCGGACATAGGCACTGATCATGCCTATGTCCCATTAGTTCTATATAAAAAAAATATTTCACCAGATGTGATAATGTGCGATATAAGCGCTGATTCTCTTTCTAAGGCTAGGGAAAGTTTTAATGCTGCGGAAATTACAATGCCCGATTCATCATTTAGGGTCGGGGATGGTCTTGATGTAATAGACAAAGGTGAGGTTGATAATCTAATAATAGCAGGACTTGGCGGTGTGACTATTGTAGATATACTCTCCAATGATATCGAGAAGCTACGAAGCTTTAAGAAGTTAATTTTACAGCCTCGTAATAATAGCGGTCCATTGAGAAAGTTTTTATATGAATATGGATTTGATATTATAAGAGATATACTCGTTAAAGAAGGTAAATTTTCTTGTGAAGTTATAGTTGCAGAAATTAATACCGAGTTAACTATAGAACCAGTATCTAATTGCAACAAGGCACCACTTAGAAAACTCCCATATAATGAGTCTGATATAAGATGGAAATACCCTGCGAGTCAAATACAAAGCGATGCACCAGTAGTTCGTAAAAGACTAGGACATGCTATTGATAATCATATCAAGGAAATCGAGAATTTACGCAGAGCTTCCAACGATCAGAGTGATAGAATTAAGATGCTTGAAGCGGAACTAAATTATCTAAGAGATTTATTTGGTGAAATTGATGGATAAAAGGCTGAATTTTGTCGGTGTTGCATCAATGTATATTGGAGTAATAATGGGAGCTGGCTTTGCATCCGGTAGAGAATGCTGGCAGTTTTTTGGCGTGTTCGGAAAAGCTGGTTATATAGGAATTATAATAACTGGGATTGGATTTCTCATATTCTCATGGATTATAACCTTTTTGGCTATCTCAAAGGTGACTATTGTACTAGGAGAAATAATCTCTCCAATCAAATCTAAGTTCGTTTATGGCCTAATTGATAAGATACTTGCAGTAATTTATTATAGCATGCTAATAGCGATGGCTTCTGCTGGTGGATCGTTATTAAATCAAACATTCGGTGCGCCACAATGGGTTGGTGGAGCGATAATAACGTTACTAACATTGATAACTGTTTTAGGAAGCTTTTCTCGTATATCTAAAATATTTAGAAGATTTGTTCCTGTCTTATTCTGTATATGTGTTACAGCAATAATACTTGTATTAATAACCCAATCGAGAGATGCGGTGAGTGATTCTGCTATTAATTTAAATATATGTACATCTTGGCAGAAATCTTCGCTTTTATTTCTCTCATATAATTGCATGGGAATGATGACTATTGTTGGTTCAAGTGCTGTTGCAGCAAAGGGTTCGAAACATGCGCTTGGTGGAGGAACATTAGGGGTATTTTTATTAACACTAATTACATTACTGCTGCTCAAAGTCCTTCTCATAGACCCAAAGTTTTCGAGCTCACTGAGCCTTCCGATGGTAGGATGGTCTAGTGCAATTGATAAAAAATTTGGATTATTATATGCAGTAGTTTTAATGGGAGCAATATATCAAACAGCATCCAGCACATATTATGGTTTCAGTATCACAATTTCATATGAAAAAACAAAGAAATATGTACTTTGTTGGGCATAGACTACCCTATTTTTCAAGGGGGCATGGCCTGGGTATCAGATGCCGAGTTGGCAGCAGCCGTATCAAATGCAGGTGGCCTAGGCATTATAGCAGCAGGTAATGCACCCAAGGACTGGGTTGTAAATGAGGTGAGGAAGATTAAGGGACTTACAGACAGGCCCTTTGCCCTTAACCTTATGTTACTTAGTCCATTTATAGATGAGGTAGTAGATGCCGTAATCGAAGAGGGTGTAAAGATAGTAGTAACTGGAGCAGGTAATCCAGGTAAGTATTTCAGCAAGCTAAACGAACATGGTGTAAAGATAATACCAGTAGTACCATCAGTAGCCCAGGCTATAAGAATGGAAAGAAACGATGGTGTTGTAGCCATGATAGCTGAAGGTGCTGAGGCAGGCGGCCATGTTGGTGTTACCAACACTATGTCTCTGATTCCCCAGATA
>NZ_CALHTQ010000108.1 GCF_938039775.1 uncultured Mogibacterium sp.
AAGAGTAATTTAAACGTAAATGCAGCGGCAGGCTTGACGGCTACCGCTGCATTATGTGGTTTTTGGAGGAATTATGGCTAAGAATAATAAAAAAGGAAAAGTTACTTACACATTCAATGGTGAGCGTAAGAAAAAGAATATCTTTGGAAAGACACTTGCTATAGCAATCTTTGTAATAGTTATACTCGGTAGAAGTACCGGCTTTCTCACAGACTGGATGTGGTTCAAAGAGCTTGGATTTACCAGAGTTTTCTGGACTCAGCTAACAACTGAGATTAAGCTGGGAATGGTTACATTTATCATTGCTGGATTGCTTGTGCGCATATACCTCAATAGCTTACGAAAAGGATACTTTAGCAAGATTGAGTCACATGACATCCCAGATATGCACAAACTTAATGTGCTCTCGTGGGTGATTTCAATCGTATTTGGAATTGCAGCGGCAGTTATAACGGCAACCAGTACGTGGCAATCGTTTCTCATGTTTGCAAACTCATCAAAGTTTGGACTTAAGGATCCGATTTTCGGGCTAGATATCTCGTTCTATGTATTTAAACTCGACTTTCTATCTAAGCTGAACTCAATTGCAATTTTCGTAATTATAGGCGTGGTGATTGTTACCCTTATCTACTACGCTGTTCTTCTATCTGTAAGGACACCTGATATATTTGATAAGGAAGATGTTTTCGAAAATCTTGAAGCAGAGGATGCAGAAAAAGAAGCGAAGGCAGAGATGGAAGAAGATGGAGTTAATTTCGTAGATATCTATTCTGCATATATTGATGAAGAGGTTGTTATAGAGAAGGGTGCTACAATCGCTCAAAATGTTACTATCACAGGCAAATCTATAATTAGAGCAGGAGCTTATATAGGTCAGTCATCAGTACTTAGAGATGCTGAGGTAGGTAGCGGATCTATTGTTGAGGCATCTTATATATATGAGAGTGAAGTAGGCTCTAAGACCAGTGTTGGACCTTTTGCTTACATCAGACCAGGCAGTGTTATCGGTGATGAGTGCAAGGTAGGAGATTTTGTTGAAGTTAAGAATTCAACAATGGGAGATGGAAGTAAATCTTCACACCTTACATACATAGGTGATGCTGACATAGGAAAAAATGTAAATCTAGGATGCGGAGTAGTATTCGTGAACTACGATGGTACCAAGAAGTACCGCTCAAAGATTGAAGATGATGCATTTATTGGATGCAATTCTAACCTTGTTTCGCCGATTGAAGTAGGTGAAGGTGCATATGTAGCAGCAGCTACAACGGTTACAGAGAATGTTCCGGAAGATGCCCTTTGCATAGGAAGATCGAGGATGACCATAAAGGAAAATTGGGTACGTAACCGTAAGATTTTAAAGAAAGATAATAAATAACTAGCGATTATATTTTAAAGTTCACGTATTGGAGGTAAACAATGAACAAGGTCTTTTCCGATCTAAAGCTTTTTACATGCAACGCGCATCCAGAGCTAGCTAATGAAATTGCTGAACTAATGGGGATTAAGGTTGGTAAGTCAACTGTTAACAAGTTCAGTGACGGGGAAATTCAGGTGAGTATATGGGAGTCGGTTAGAGACTGCGATGTATACATCGTTCAGCCAACATGTGCACCTGTCAACGACCATTTGATGGAGCTTCTTATCATGATTGATGCGCTTAAGAGAGCATCTGCAGGAAGAATCAATGTAGTAGTTCCTTACTATGGATATGCAAGACAGGATAGAAAAGCAAAGGCGAGAGATCCGATTACAGCAAAGCTTGTAGCTAATCTAATCCAGGCAGCTGGAGCAGATAGACTTGTTTCTATGGATCTCCATGCTAATCAGATACAGGGATACTTTGATATTCCTGTTGACCATCTACTTGGACTACCGATACTTACAAAGTACTTCAAAGAGAAGAACCTTGAGGATATTGTCGTTGTGTCGCCTGATCACGGAAGCGTAACAAGAGCTAGAAATATGGCTCAGAGACTCGATGCTCCTATTGCAATTGTCGACAAGAGACGTCCAGAGCCAAACAAGAGTGAGATTATGAATATAATCGGAGATATCAATGGTAAGAATTGCATTCTCTTAGACGATATGATTGATACTGCAGGCACTATATGTAATGCTGCAAATGCATTGATGGAGCTTGGAGCAAAGAGTGTATATGCATGTGCTACTCACGGAGTTCTATCGGGGCCTGCTATGGAGCGCCTTGAGAAGAGCCCTATCAAGGAGTTAGTTCTTCTCAACACAGTGCCAATTGCTGACGAAAAGAAAATCGACAAGATGACATTTATCTCTGTAGGACCAATTTTTTCAGAGGTAATTACTAGAATATATCAGGGTGGATCGGTAAGCCCTCTATTTGACTAATATTGATATAAAACTAGGGCTTATGACAACGGAGAAAACTCCGTTGTCAATCTATCTATTGGAGAAAAAGAGTATGTATATTATTGCAGGATTAGGGAATCCAGGGGATAAATACGCACAGACGAGACACAATATGGGCTTTAGAGTAATCGATAAGCTTGCAGATGATCTAAGCGTGAATGTTACCAAAGCTAAGTTTAAGTCATTAATTGGAGAGTGTAGTATTGGAATGCATAAGGTGCTTCTCGTAAAGCCTCAGACATACATGAATTTAAGTGGAGACGCACTTAGAGAAGTTTCAAATTTTTACAAAATTCCTTCAGATAACGTTATAGTTATTTACGATGACATAGACATTCCATTAGGCTCAATAAGAATCCGCAAGTTTGGAGGCCCAGGTACACATAATGGAATGCGTTCAATAGTTAGCCAGCTTGGAACGACTGATTTTCCAAGGATAAGAACTGGAGTTGGTGGCAACGAAGGATCATTAGTAGATCATGTAATAGGCAAAGTTTCAAAAGATGAGAATGAAATACTTAATGAAACTGCTGTTAAAGCTGCAAAGGCGGCAAAGGATATTATTGAGGTTGGAATTGAGAAAGCGATGAATCTCAACAATACTACTAAGAAAAAGGGCTAGATATGAAGACCAATATTACTGGTGTTAGCGGAAGTAGAGTTGCCTACTATGCAGCCAAGGAGGTTGCTAAGAAAAAGAAGACGTTAATTATCGTTTCCAAAGCTGATGTTGCGGCACGGCTCCGGGACGATATTTCTTTTTTTGTTCAAGATCGAGAGATTTTCGTAATGCCTGAAGAGGATGAACTGCAGATAATCTATGAGGCAAAAGACAGTAATTCGCTCATTCAGAGAATTAGGGCAATTGATGCGATAACATCTAACAATGAAGCTGTAGTAATTGCGCCAATCTCAGCAGCTCTTAAGCCTCTTCAGCCCGCACAGCGATTTGTAGATTCAATTATAAACCTCAAGATGGGGATGAGGATTGATCCATCTGAATTAAAGAAAAAGTTAGTTGCACTAGGGTATGTGGGTACACCGGTAGTTGAGGCAGAAGGTGAATTCAGTACACGAGGTGGTATAGTCGATATATTTGCTCCAGTAATAACTCCCCGCCTGACGAAAATGGCTGGCATGCGAAAGTTCATGATTGACGTGTTCGTAAATACCGAGAGAACCTTTGTTTTTTGTTCCCAAAGTAATATCCGGTTCCAATATTTTCAATACCGTGTTCAGTACGGTAAAGGGCAG
>NZ_CALHTQ010000109.1 GCF_938039775.1 uncultured Mogibacterium sp.
GCTCCATTTTTGAGAACATATAACCTGTAATCTGGTTAATTGTTGCACCCATGTTCCTCTCAATTTCTTTATCGAAATGTGGCGTACTAAGCAATGAATTCAAGAACGATGGATGCTCTGACCGTATCCCCGTCATGAATGCTCCGATGACAGTATTGGGCATAAGGCCTTTTATTTCAGCATGTTTTCCAATTAAAGTACGTGAACCATTACGAACAACTACTATGATATCACCGTCATGTACATTTTCGGAATTGACAACCGATGGATCAACATAAACATTGTCTGCATCTATTACCTCACCATCTTTTACGTTTGAAGATCTCAATACAAGTGTGCCGGTTGGTCGTATATCATTAGGAGAATATGTCAATCCGCTAAAAAAAGATACAATCTCATCAAGTTTACGCTGTTCCCAAGCTTCAGTAAAACCTTTAAAACGAATCTCTGGTACATCAGACCCATCTTTCGGGAACATTTTTTCGAGCATTGCCTTTTTGACATTAACTAGCTTGTCATACTTACGCTGATGAAGGGTGATAAGGTTGTCAAGAGTTAAAAAATACACACCTATTTTCTTTTGTTCTTTAACATTTTTGGTAAGCATATATTCAACATTTACAAGTTGAGAAACCTTGATACTCGGCTGTACAGCCCCCATGACAATTCTTTTTGCTTTATTTTGATTTCCCTCGTTTGAAAACAACGCATAAAGGTACTCTGGAAAAAATTTTTCTTTTACCCTAAACGCTACTATATTTTGTGCAATAGCCGCTTCTTCCCTTGAATCCATAAGACTTACAAGCCCTATACTTCCTACAGTTGTAAATAAAATATCTCTTTCTTTAATGTAGGCTCTTAAGTTATTTTCGAAAGCATCATCACTGAGATATTTCTCAATTTTTGAGTAGTCAGGATGTACTCCTCCAAGTGCTGCAACCTCTATAAGTGGATGAATTCCATTTTCATCTAATGGAGGTGTTTTCCCTCTATTATCCACAGCTTTATCAACGAACTCTAACAACTTACGCTGTTCCCAAGTAATAGTATGATTCAACTGAGGGCTATCAAAATCAGTAACTGTAATTAACTAATTGAAGTTATACTGTTACTTCGATTGATTTTATAAAGGCCATTTCACTACCCACTATTTGCCTCTTAAACTCCTCATAATTTTTCGACTCACTCGGAACCTTCAGCCCAAGCTTAGTAATACTAATATCCGTTCTAGCTGACACATTTCCTTCGTAGGTTGAACCTTCATTCATCATTAGGCATTTACTGCCCGACTCAATTGAATCTGGATAGATATAATATCCCCGTTTGGAATCGAACCTAAACATATAGGCAAGCACCTGCAGGTAGTCTTTGTTCCCGATATTATCAATTGGCTTATATTTAGCATCGGCAATGACTCTATCAGCTGGATTCTTACCTATGAAGTCTGGATATATCGAGCCAGCACCACCGCCAAATAGCTTCTGTGCGCCGGTGCCAGACTTGTTCATTGGATGATAGAACATATCGCCGACAAGGGAATCAATATATTCCTCCCATAGCCACGCACCATCGAACAGTATGCCGTAAACTTTTCGACGTCCGTCACCGAATTTGTGCTTCTGATTCTGAAGTATCAATATGCATAGTCTTTGAAGATCCCTATATTCGTGATAGTACGCATGACGAATAGTGTTTTTCCTGTTTGCTTCGAGAACCCGCCTTCTATCTGTCGCCCTGTATTCAGGAGTGGCGTCTATTACAAGCTTTACCTCATCCTTTACTTTGTTAAGAAGGTTGTAGCCGTATGATTTACTCTTGATGTGCTCGATAGTGTGCCTTATTAGCTCCATGAGATAGTTATCAAATGAGTATTCCCTCTGGTTATAAGCGATATCACCTACAAATGGAATATTCCTCTTGATATGCCTTGCAATATCTATCGTTCCTCTCACGTTGCCATCGTTATATTTATTGTTGATATATGTCTTGAAAGCGCCTTTTCTAGCAGCGACTTTGAGATAGTGAGGGAATAGAAATAGAAGCAGATTAAACATCCGCTCCTCCTGGTTAGCATTGGTATCCAGACTTATAAAATTAGGAAAATCCAGCACCTTTTCTAATAGGTACTGGAAGAAATAGTCATTATCGCCACGGCTAAATCTAGATTCGATTACAAGGCGTTCATCGCCAGAGCCGAGGAAGCCCATGACGTTTCCAGAGCAATACATATCGTTACAGCTTTGTAGAATCATCTGATCCTTGGTTATGTCTTCCGCATCCTTGATAATCTCAGGAAATACGAATACACCCTCTCGTTCTAGCTGTTCTAACGTCTTGTCGGAAACGTGCGAGACTATGGATTTTACTTGATAAAAATCCTCTTTTGGCAGGTATTGATTATCCTTAATTTTGAGCTGCTTCATCTGTAGCACCTTCATCTAGGGCAGAATATCCATATGCTCTAGCAAACCTCTTCATGATGCCCTTTTCGTCATAGAGACCACGCACATATTCTTGTAGCAGTGGTTTGAGGTAGTCGGTCCAGAAGTCTTCGAATTTTAAATACTTGAGTTTAAGGAAATATGATGCACCTATCTGGTAGTTCTCGTTTAAACCCTCTACAGTGAGAATTTCTGCATTTAATCTATCCATCCTTGCAATTGCCTCATTCTTAGTGTCTTCATCGGCTATTGTATCGAGCATATCCTGTGTAGATTCAGCTCTCACCTCAACGAACCTAAACCTTCTACGCATAGCAAAATCGAAGCTATCTACGGACCTGTCGATATCGTTCATAGTGCCTATGATATATACGTTTTCAGGGATGTAGAACTTCTCATCTTGGTTAACGTGCATATTTGAGTACTGGGTTGCCACTTCACCAGCCTGTCCACGGTATCCTGGATCGATTGCAAAGAACAACTCACCGAGGATTTTTGAAATCTCTCCACGGTTGATTTCATCAATAATGAAGATGTATTTCTTTAAAGGTTCTTCTTCGACTTTTGCCTTTCGGTTGGCTTTTCCTGCTGCTTTAATGGCTTTAAATAATGCAAAATCGTATGAGTAATTCTGTGTGCCGAATTGCTTACCGAAGAACTTAGTAATATCGCTTACTTTATTGAATTCGAGTCCAGACTCGAGCATCTTTCGTAATTCATCTATATTCAGGCTTAGTTTATTTACTGTTTCATTGCCTGGTATTGCAAGATAAATGTGCTTATCATCCATATTGGTGATAGTAAACTTACTGCCTTTTATAGTTTTAAATTCTTCTTCTCCGAAATCAATATCTGCAAAGAATTCCTCGAGCGCGGTGCTTGAAGATATTTCTTTCTCCCTTACCTCTTTAGGCTTCTGAGAATCCTCGAAGTTTCGCCTTGCTCTATCTACAAAGCTTTTAAATATACCGTCTTGTAGCTCGAAACCCATGCTTCCATCTTCATTCATTTTAGGTCTTAGACCTTCAACAAAATCTGAATAATCGTAGCTTGGGTGAAACTGTACAAACTCTACTTGTCTTCTCTGCTCTTCTGTTAGATCAGCCCATTTGTCTGTATATCCATTACTTATTATGTCGGCGGCAATCTGCTTGGCAAGATACGATTTACCAGTGCCTGGGGCACCTCTGAAAATTAGATTTTTCGATTCGAGTAGCAATTTTGAGTAATGAATCTTACAATCCGATACAGGGTTACCACCACCGTCGTCATCTGTAGGTCCATCACCTTTGGATTTCTCCCTGTATATAAGAATAAACTTATCATCAGGTTTTCCAAACCGCTTTAAACATTCCTGCACGAATACAAGTGTTGAAAAAATATTCCATGAATAAATGACAAACTGCGGACCACCTTCTCTCCTATAGATTAAGAACTCCATAGATTTCTTGTAATCTCTATATGCTTCTTTGTCTGGAAAAATACCACGAATCAGGGTTTGTTTAGGACTATATTTGCATACAGGAAATTCTTTTTTATCTAAGTCTGATAAATCAAAAATCTGTCTTTCAAAAATCTGGCAAGCAAGACGAGGAAGAGTTTGGTTAGAAATTCGCATCTCGCCTTTATTTCTCTGCCTGTATATCTTTTCGTTATTAGCGGAAACGAAATATGCATCTATTGGTTCGTAGTTGTCACCTAGGTTTAGATTGTCTTCATCAAACCTTATATCCGTTGAAATTAGATTGTCGGCAGTGATGGTTAGTTCGTATTTTTCTTGGGTTGTGGTGGTCATTGTTGGTCTCCGTGTGTTTTAGATTATAAAATATTAGGATAATGTATTTATCATTTCTTTATGTGTATTTAAATTAATTGAGTTTTTATTCATATTCTCCATTCAAGTATGCCAAAATATATCTTTCCATATTCATATAAAACTCCTCCCAAGAGGCAAGTGGAGTAAAGGTACAATGTTCCTCGTCAATAGCGCAAATCAGTTGTTTATCAGGTTGCCAAACGATATCCACAACGCTGTAATTGTCAACCTCCGCAACCAATGACAGCACTTTTTTTCTTTTCCATTTCTTTTCTACAGTATCGAGATATGAGTAAAAACGTATAAACTTGCAATACTTGTCATTGGTAAATTTTATCGTGAGTTTGTCGCCTTTAAGAAAATTGACCAGACTATTCGGTAAGTTATACTTTTGCAGTGCTGTATTCTTACTATCTATATTATGTAAATCTTCTGATTCGTATCTTGTTAAAAACTCTATCATTTCTCTATTGCCATTCTTAACGGCAAGAGAATATGGTCTTTCTCCGTACTTATTTTTGATACTAGTGTCCGCTCCATGCTCGACAAGTAAACGAACAATTTCAAGATTACTGCATCTCACAGCTTCCAATATTGGTGTACTTGTATCGTTAAATACCGAGTCCGCTTTGTGATAATTTACATCGGCGCCCTTTTCTAGGAAAAGTCTCACCGTTTCAATATCATTATTAAAAGCTGAATATCTTAGCATAAGTCCGCCGTATTTGGCGATGGTGATACCGAGACTCTCCAAAGCGTCTATATTTTCAGCCGTATGATCTCCCCAAAAAGCCGTTTTTAAAAGCTCAGCTTTTTTCTCTTCGTCCAAACTTTCCAAATCATTTTGAAACATCCGCACTGTTTCGGCATCACAACACCTTACCGCAATTTCAATCGGCTTCGGGTGGAATTTTCCTTTGTGTGATGCATTGTTATCAAATAAATATTTGATTATATCTTTTTTGTTCAAGTACAGTGCTACTTCAAGCGGAGTAAAAGGCTCGGGATATGCTCCATTTATTTTAATAATCTTATTAATTCTTTTCCCGAGCAGTTTTTTCAATGCTTCTAAATCGTTGTTATAAATTGCTATTATTTCCAAGTCCAACTGAGATGCATCAAAAGTTCCAAAATGTGCAATTTTATATGTTTCCATAATCCCTCGCTTGAGCTTTAATATAATATTTGTATTTGAAGTTTACTCCAAGGTTTCATTATATTCCTCTACAGCTACTTATATATCATCCACTATTACCTAAAAGCCTCCCACCAAAATGATGGAAGGCTTCTGTAAGCATATTTCG
>NZ_CALHTQ010000110.1 GCF_938039775.1 uncultured Mogibacterium sp.
TTTATTTAATATATATAATAAATTAAACATATGATTTAATTTTGTTAAATATCACTAACTGTTTTGGTTGAAGGAGGTTCTAGGGTATGAAAGTTTCAAATGTCCCATTCAAGGGTACACTTGAGCAGGAACAGCAATTACTTAAGGTTATTGATGAGCTCAAGGGCGAGAAAGGGTGCTTGATGCCAATCATGCAGCAAGCACAGGAGATTTATGGCTATCTCCCATATCAGGTTCAGAAAATCATTTCCGATGGAACTGGTTTTCCGATGGAGAAGGTATACGGTGTAGCTACATTCTATGCGCAGTTCTCCATGTCGCCTAAGGGTGAGCACGAAGTCTCAGTCTGTCTCGGTACTGCTTGCTACGTTAAGGGTGCTGGAGATATCTTTGATAAGTGTGTAGAGGAACTCAAGATTGGTGATGGAGAATGCACACCAGACGGAAAGTTCTCCTTAGATTCGTGCCGCTGCGTAGGAGCATGTGGATTGGCTCCAGTAGTTATTGTTGGCGGAGACGTATATGGCAAGATGACAGCGGATAAGATTCCGGAAGTCCTTGCTAAATACATGTAGTTTTCGGTTATAAATGATACGCTAAGCAGCGTTAGGTAGACTATGGAGGGTTATTATGAAATCGCTTAATGAACTTAGGACCATCAAGAATAAGATGATGTGCCAAGTCAACCTGAGACTAGGTGGTGAAGCAGCTACGTCAGCGGAGGCTGAAGGTGCACAGGTTCATAAGAATTATATATTGGTTTGCGGAGGTACAGGATGTACTTCAAACCACAGCTTGGATGTAGTAGAAGCTTTTGAAAAACACCTTAAGGAGTATGGACTTCAAGATGAAGTAAAGATTATTCAGACAGGATGTCTTGGCCTATGTGCTAAAGGACCTGTAGTTGTAGTTCATCCAGGTTCTGTTTACTATGAAGAAGTTGATCCTGAAAAGGTTGAGGGCATTGTAAAAGAGCATATCGTTGGTGGTGTTCCAGCAGATAAGTACATGCTCAAGGAAGAGACTACTGATGGAAGTCCGGCAAAGACTATGACAGAGTCAGACTTCTACACTAAGCAGGAGAGAATTGCGCTCAGAAACTGCGGAGTCATCGATCCTGAAAATATCGATGAGTACATCGCTACAGGTGGATATGAAGCTCTTGGCAGATGCGTAACAGAGATGACTCCTGACGAAGTTATTCAGACTGTATTAGATAGCGGCATCAGAGGACGTGGTGGTGCAGGTTTCCCAACAGGAAAAAAATGGCAGTTTGCTTCTAGCAATAGAGGAGAAGTTCAGAAATACGTATGTTGTAATGCTGACGAAGGAGACCCAGGTGCGTTCATGGACCGTTCCATCTTGGAGGGAGATCCTCACTCAGTATTTGAGGCAATGGCTATTGCAGGTTATGCGATTGGAGCAGACCAGGGATATATCTATGTTCGTGCTGAATACCCAATCGCTGTAAACAGACTTGAAATAGCGCTAAAGCAAGCTAGAGAATATGGACTGATTGGTAAAGACATATTTGGTTCAGGGTTTAATTTTGACATAGACCTTCGACTAGGAGCTGGAGCATTCGTATGTGGAGAGGAAACTGCTCTGCTAACTTCTATCGAAGGAAATAGAGGAGAACCACACCCACGACCACCGTTCCCAGCTGTTAAGGGTTTATTTGGATGTCCAACAATCCTCAACAACGTTGAGACTTATGCGAATATCCCAGTGATATTTAACAAGGGACCAGAGTGGTTCAGTTCTCTCGGAACTGAACAGTCACCAGGAACCAAGGTATTCGCTCTCGGCGGAAAGATTAATAACACTGGACTCGTTGAAGTTCCAATGGGAACAACTCTTCGTGAAGTAGTTGAGAACATCGGTGGAGGCGTTCCGGATGGTAAGACCTTTAAGGCTGCTCAGACTGGCGGACCTTCTGGTGGATGTATCCCTAGCACATACTATGATATCCCAATCGACTTCGAGAATCTTAAGAGCATCGGTTGTATGATGGGTTCTGGCGGACTTATCGTAATGGACGAAGATAGCTGCATGGTAGATATCGCTAAGTTCTTCCTAGAGTTCACAGTAAGTGAGTCTTGCGGTAAGTGTACACCTTGCAGAGTTGGTACCAAGAGAATGCTTGAGATTCTTACTAGAATTTCTGAGGGTAAAGGCGAGAT
>NZ_CALHTQ010000111.1 GCF_938039775.1 uncultured Mogibacterium sp.
AGAAAGCGATGAATCTCAACAATACTACCAAGAAGAAGGGCTAGATATGAAGACCAATATCACTGGCATTAGCGGAAGTAGAGTTGCCTACTATGCAGCCAAGGAGATTGCTAAAAATAAGAAGACGCTAATTATCGTTTCCAGAGCAGATGTTGCTACGAGGCTCCGGGACGATATTTCTTTTTTTGTACAAGATCGTGCGATTTTTGTGATGCCTGAAGAGGATGAACTACAGATAATTTATGAGGCTAAAGATAGCAATTCGCTCATTCAGAGAATTCGAGCGATTGATGCTATCACTTCAGGTGACAAATCAGTTGTAATAGCGCCGATTTCAGCTGCTTTAAAACCTCTTCAACCAGCTCAAAGGTTCACGGATTCAATTATCAATCTTGAGATGGGCATGAGAATTGACCCAGCTGAATTGAGGCGTAAGCTTGTTGCGCTTGGATATGTTGCTGCCTCGGTTGCTGCCTCAGAAGGAGAGTTTAGTGCACGCGGTGGCATAGTAGATATCTTTGCACCTAACCATGTTGATCCAGTTCGATTAGAGTTCTTTGATGATGAGATAGATTCTATTAGGTACTTCGATGCAGAGTCTCAAATATCTCTTGAAAATGCTGATTATGTTAGGATTTGCCCAGCAGCAGAATTCGTTCCAACGGAAGAAGAACGTTTAATTGCTCTTACTAAGATTATTGGTGAATACGATGATAGGCTTGCCCGATTAAGTTCCGAGAATAAAGATGGGAAATTATCCGATGGCAGAATAGATAGAATAGAAGAGCTTAAAGACCGTATCGCGGAAATGTTTACAGAATGCACCAATGTGCAGATATTCGCCAATTATTTAAAGTACTTCAATATAAAGGATGAGAGGATATGGGATTATATTGAATGCAGTAATGATGCTAGCTTGATGATCTATGACCCTAACAGGGTAGAGACCGAAATTCCAGAATATGAAGAAAAATCTGACCTCGACAAGCTTTTTTCTAAGGATTTAATAGTCTTCACGCCATTCCCTGAACCCATAAAGTGGGTTGAAGAATTCGAAAGAGTCGTAAACGTAACGAGTAGGCAGATTGCAAGTTTTAACGGACAGATGGAGCTCTTTGGAAGAGAGATGAGAAGGCTTTCCAAAGAAGGCTACGAAGTTCATGTCGTTTCGGCTGAACAAGAAAGGCATGATAGAATTAGGGAATACCTTGAAGATGCAGGTGTTTTCGGTCATTTTAGATATGATATAGGGCACCTGGGATCGGGCATGATACTCGATGATGAGAAGCTCTGCTACATAACTGATTCGGACATATTTCCTAATATAAGGAAGAGTGCAAAGCGAAAGCTTAAACGAAAGACTAAAAAACAAGACTTTCTAGACCTTCACGCTGGTGATTATGTGGTTCATGAGGAGCACGGAATAGGACGATTTGAAGGTATAAAGACTTTAGAAGCTGATGGAGAGATAAAGGACTATTTAAAAATCCATTACTCAGGAACAGACGTGCTCTACATTCCAACTGAACAGATGGACATTGTTCAGCGATATATAGGAAGTGAAGGAAAAGCACCAAAATTATCTAGACTTTCAGGTGGAGACTGGCGAAATACTAAAGCTAGAGCGCGTAAGGCAATCGAGGAAATAGCTGAAGACCTCGTTAAACTGTATGCTGAACGTGAGCTCCGAGGGGGGTATGCGTTTCAGAAAGATACAGTGTGGCAACGTGAGTTTGAAGATAGCTTTCCTTATCAAGAAACCGACGACCAACTGCAGGCTGCTTTAGAAATAAAAGAGGACATGGAGAAACCTCTACCGATGGACAGACTGCTCTGCGGAGATGTCGGATACGGTAAGACAGAGGTTGCAGCGAGAGCTATATTCAAGTGTATTTCTGAGGGAAAACAAGCAGTGTTTCTAGCACCGACGACGCTTCTTGCTAATCAGCATTTCAACACATTAAAAGAACGTTTTCAGGACTATCCGTTCAACATAGAGATGATGTCGAGATTTGTAAATGAATCTCATCAGAAGAAAGTTATCGAAGGTATTAGCAAGGGGACTATAGATTTAGTCATTGGAACCCATAGATTGCTTTCGGATGATATATCTTATAAGGATCTTGGGCTATTAGTTATCGATGAAGAACAGAGATTTGGCGTAAAGCACAAAGAAAAACTAAAAATGGTTAGACAATCAGTTGATGTACTGACACTGTCTGCAACTCCAATTCCACGGACGCTTAACATGTCGCTGACAGGCATCAAGAATATCAGTACGATTGAGGAGCCACCACAGGACCGATATCCAGTCCAGACCTTCGTATCTGCAGAAGATGATGAACTAAT
>NZ_CALHTQ010000112.1 GCF_938039775.1 uncultured Mogibacterium sp.
CCAATGTGGCAGCTGCCAAGATAGAGATGGTAGAGGATGATTCTCAGATCTATGCCAAGTATGTGTTTGACCACCTGTCTATCAAGATGGAAGTGAACTATCAGGAGGGGCGCGCTCCGGCAGGAGGCAGAGTCAGCATCGCCAAGTTCATGGACGGAATTATGGTCTACAGGGATTTTATTGAAGAGTAGGGATATCGACATATGCCGGTCCGAGATAGCGCATCCCCTATATGTAGGCCTTATGAATGCCCGGATTGAGTGTACCTCCTTTAAATTCCAAATAATATTATTTTCTCACAGAATGTTTATGAGGTTCTGTGAGTTTTTTTGAAGTCATACTGACAAGATAATAACGATATTATTTCTATTTAATTAAAGACATGAAAGGAGTTGTCTTATGCAGAAGTCAGGTAGCATTAAAGGTAAACTTTTACTACTATTTATCGCGGTTGCATGGGGAAGCTCGATGGTAGTCATCAAAGGCTCTACGGACTTCATCCCACCAGGTATGCTTCTTGCACTACGTTTTACGATTGCAAGTGTCATACTAGCTCTTATTTATCGCAAGCAGCTTAAGCTTATAGATAAAGATTATATCAAGGCGGGTATTTTCATCGGCGTATGCTTATTCTGTGCATACTTCACGCAGACTATCGGAGTTATGCTTGAGATGCCTGGAAAGAGCCACTTCCTCTCATCCGCATACTGCGTATTTGTACCGTTTATCGGATGGATAGTTCTCAGAGAAAAACCAAAGATGTACCACATCGTTGCTGCGACAATGTGTGCAGTCGGTATCATATTCGTATCCGTTGCAGGATCATTGAGCATCAGCTTCGGCGATAGCATCTCAATCCTTAGTTCTCTATTCTGGGCTGCTCAGATTATCGCTATTGCTAAGTGGGGTAAGGATAAGGATCCAGGAATCATCACAATGCTACAGTTCATAGTATCTGCAATCTTGGCATGGGGATTCACCTTAACACAGGAACATCTCGGGAAAGTGCAGATTAACGGAGAAGTAATCTTTGGAGTTCTTTACCTAGGTATAGTTTGTTCAGGACTTTGCTTCCTCTTCCAGACTATTTCACAGAAGACAGAGTCACCTACAAGTGTATCTATCATACTAAGCTTTGAGAATATCTTCGGTATCGTGTTCGGAATGGTATTCTTCAACGAGACGATGACTGTGAATAAGGCTATAGGATTCGTACTCATGTTTGCCGCTATTCTAATCGCAGAACTACAGCCAAACTTCCTAAAGAGCAAGGCAGATAAGGCAAGAGAAGCGCAAGAGGAACAGACTGCGTAAACTCGTAAAAGCAACGTGATAATACATATTATTGCGCAATATCGAACATTATCGAGTAAAATCGCAGAACTGTACACATTGAAATAATCGTTATTATCAAAAATCAGATGTACAAGGAGACTGATTATGGCATTCGAACTAAGAAAATATACACATCCAGATTTTGCTGAGCAGAAATTTATTGATTCACCAGATTGCAGACTTGAGGAAGCACCTAAGGATGGTGTAGTTCCATTTGACTTCCACGCACTAAGTATTTTCCCTGAGTACTTCAAGATCAACGGAGAATGGTTGCTCTGTGAAGAGAGTAGAATGGACACAGTTCCAGTATACGATGGCGGAAAGGTACTCGCTCTAGAGGCAAGAAGAGTTAAGAAAGGACAGCTTGTAGTTTGCGGACGTACAGAATGCTGCGAGGAAGGAATCTACATGCACGCCGATGGATTCAATGAGAACACAGGTGTAAAGGCAGATACATTTGCATTTAGAACAGGACGCTCGAGAGAGACTGCATTTTCCAAGGATTTCGACGAAATCGTTGAGCTACTAAAGCACGAGAAGGATAACGGGAAGATTGTTTGGGTTATGGGACCTGCTTTCTCGTTCGATATCAAGGCTAGAAGAGCTCTTTCGGCACTCATCGAAAACGGATATGCTCATGCAGTTCTAGCAGGAAATGCACTAGCTTCTCATGACCTTGAAGGTGCGTATATGCAGACAGCTTTAGGACAGAATATCTATACGCAGGAGAACGTGCCAAATGGTCACTATAACCACCTAGACCTGATAAACAGAGTAAGAGCAGCCGGCTCAATGAAGGCCTTTGTGGAGCAGGAGAACCTTGACAACGGTGTCATGACAGCGGCTATCAAGAATGATGTTCCTATCGTCCTCGGTGGTTCAATCCGTGATGATGGACCTCTTCCAGAGGTGTACGGAGATTGCTACGATGCACAGGATGCTATGAGAGCTCACGTTAGTAAAGCTACTACTGTAATTACAATGGCTACAATGCTTCATTCAATCGCTGTTGG
>NZ_CALHTQ010000113.1 GCF_938039775.1 uncultured Mogibacterium sp.
AAGGTATTTTCATACTTAAGCAAATAAGTACCGATGGGGAAATGAATCTAATGAGATACAACTATTCCTAAAATCATAATTTTGGGAATAGTTGTATAACAAAGAATATGGCTGCCTTAATGGCAGCCATGTAAATGGAGCTTTATGTATTTGACAACAAGTGATATAACACTGTACCAATACCTAAGTAATGTTAAGGGTTATAAACTCTCCTAGTAATTCTACTAAAAAATATGGAGGCATGATACACCCTTGCTTCATAAAAAAACGCCTCTAAAGCGAAATTTCGGCCTTGTAAATTTATGACTCTACAGGAACAAGAATTGTATCTCCCGGATTTACATCTGAAGCCGATATATCATTAAGGTCACAAATCTTATTAACTGTTGTCCGAGGATCGACATTCTTAGCACCATACTTATTAGCAATTGACCATAAAGTATCATCTTGATTAACTTCAACTTGTCTATATGACTCAGATGTACCAGCTTCGGTATTTGCAAAACCGAGCAAACTATATATAAGCATAGTCATACTAAGAACTGATATTAGAACAAACATAAAGAATCTAACTGGTGAAACAATTTTGTATTTCTTTTTCATAATTATAACCTCCAAATGTATATTGCTGACTCATCAACTTCGCTGGTTTAAAATCTATTTTAAAATTAAAAAAGAACAAATGTTCTGTTTAAGATATTCATAGTATACTCTCTGCTGGATTGAAAGTCAATAGAAAAAAGAACAAATGTTTGATAAACAAAAAAGGTGTTGTAATCAAGTGATTGCAACACCTTTGGGCTTAATAACATTTAATTTTTATAGCTTTTATGTCGAAACTTCATTTTTTGTGTTAAGTTACGTATCAGTATCAGCATCAAATTTAGTGATTAGACAGTTATATCTGCAAAAGAAGCATTGATAAACTCAGCCAGTTTTTCACCATTAATAATAATCTGTTCCCCCCTCTTTCCAGCGGATACATATATCTCATCATATAAAATTGCAGTTTCATCTATGTAGGTTGTAAATTGCTTTTTCATACCAATCGGAGAACATCCACCTCTTACGTATCCTGTTAAAGGAAATAGTTCTTTTACATGAATCATCTCAATTTTTTTAACGCCAGCTACAGATGCAGCTTTCTTTAGACTTAGCTCAGCAGCAACAGGAATGACAAAGACAAAGTATTCTCCAGTATTTGAATGAGTTACTAAGGTCTTAAAAATCTCTTCTTCAGATTTACCAAGTGCCTCCGCAACATGTTCACCAGAGAGATCTGATTCATCATATTCATATTCACTAATCGAGTAATGTATACCAGCAGTATCTAGCTGTCTCATAGCGTTGGTTTTCTCAATTTTTTCTTTTTTAGTCATTTATATCCTCTTTATTATCTTCAGAATCCTCATATGAACCTATGAATTTAAGCATAGAATCACGTTTCCAATAACATAATAACAAAATAATAATACTGATCACTATAAGTATAGTTATGCCAACATAATTCCTCTTTGCTATAAAGACTCCTAATAGCAAGCTTCCAAGGACGCCAGGCGATCTTCCTATTATTGAAAGAAGAAGAAATGGCTTGAGTTTAACATTAGAAACACCGGCTACATAGCTCGTAAAATCCTTTGGAACACCAGGTAGAAGATATATCAAAAAGATAATTATATAAGCGCGCCTGCTGTTAAGTTTTCTAACATATGACCTAAATTTTTCT
Source organism: uncultured Mogibacterium sp. (assembly GCF_938039775.1). The sequence continues at coordinate 1,727 of NZ_CALHTQ010000113.1, forward strand.
TCCCCAAATATAATGTGAAGTGCATCGTTTCCTAGGAATCTAGCTAGGTAATATGTAATTATAGTACCGATTATTGCACCACAAATTGATATAAGGAAGCCTCCCAGAACACCATATAAGTAGCTAGAAGCAAATTGTATAGGTTGCCCTGGTAGAACACAAATTACAATTTGAACTATTTGAAAGAAAATAAGCGGTACAAAGGCGAAACTTTTGAATCCATTAAGCTTGTCTGAAATATTTGACAGATAATACTTATTAAACAATGTATTTTTAAATAGTAAATAAATCACGATTGGAACGATAATCAGTATAAATAAAAGCAAAATAAGCTTGCTATAAGCAACTATTCGCTTCTTAAAAGTTATACTATGAGCATTGTTATGCGCTTCCTCTTTCAATTCCCGTATATTTGCTTTCTCGTCGGTAGTATTATTCTTATTTTCTATTATCTCCTTGTTTATTGACATCTATAAGTCCCCTACTCACTAGCTCATTCAAACTCTTGATGATACCAAATTTAGCATGTTCATAAGTTAGACCTCCTTGATAGTATGCAATATATGGTTCTCTTAGAGGAGCATCAGCGCTAAGCTCTATTGACGAACCCTGTACAAATGCACCAGCAGCCATAATTACCTGATCATCATATCCGGGCATATCCCATGGAATTGGTGTAACATATGCATCAATCGGCGCAGCTGACTGAATAGCCTGAATAAAGGATATTGCTAAATCTGGATTCTTGAACTTTATTGCTTCTACTATATCACTTCTCTCAGTGTTAACAGGTGGACATACTTCAAAACCAAGCATATCATAAACGGTACCGCAAAGCATTGCACCTTTTAGAGCTGCATTTACTATCTTAGGAGCAAGAAATATTCCCTGTAGTACTGATCGATTCTGACCGAAAGTTAGTCCGCATTCCGAGCCGATTCCTGGGCATGTTAGCCTATATGATATTCTTTCGATTAAATCCGCTTTTCCGCAGATATATCCACCTGAAAGAGCAAGTCCGCCACCAGGATTCTTGATTAGAGAACCTGCTATAACGTCAACGCCAAAATCAGTAGGCTCTTCTACACTCACAAACTCACCATAGCAATTATCTACCATCACTATAACATCAGGGCGAATGTCGTGTATGAGTTCAGTTACCTTGCGAATGCTATCAAGAGTAATTGCTGGTCTCCAGTCGTATCCAGTTGAACGCTGAAGTGCAACAACACGAGTATTCTCATGAAGTGAATTTTTAATCGCTTCTAAATCGACATCCCAATTATTATTTAACTCAACTTCACTATATTTAATTCCATAATCAGTAAGTGTTCCCATATATTCATGGTCATTGATACCAATAACAGTTTGCAATGTATCATATGGTCTTCCAGTGACGTAAATAAGCTCTTCGCCAGGCTTAAGAAGCCCGAAAAGTGTAGTAGATAGTGCGTGTGTACCGTTAACTATATTGGGCCTTACGAGAGCAGCTTCGGTGTTAAAGATGCTTGCATAAACCTTCTCGACAGCTTCACGACCAGCATCATCATATCCATATCCCGTATTCCATGCGAAGTGTGAATCACTGATTTTATTGTCTTGAAATGCCCCTAACACCTTAAGCTGATTGATTGCACAGATATCTTCAAGCTGAGCAAATTTTTCTCTTAGCTTATCCTCTGCTCTATCAACGATGTCAA
>NZ_CALHTQ010000114.1 GCF_938039775.1 uncultured Mogibacterium sp.
GAGATTAGATGAATAAATATAACATTACTGGCATGAGCTGTGCCGCTTGTCAGGCGCATGTTGAGAAAGCGGTTAGCAAGGTTCCAGGGGTAGAATCTGTTTCTGTAAGCCTACTTACAAACTCTATGGGTGTAGAAGGAAGTGCAACGAGTGAAGCTGTAATAAAGGCTGTAGAAGATGCGGGATATGGAGCAAAAAGAGAAGTACCAGAGGAGGGTAAGCATTCTGTGAATCATCTTGAGGCTCAGGGAAAAGCCCTTGAGGACACAGAAAGTCCCGTACTCAAACGAAGACTGGTATCATCGGTAGTTTTTCTAGTTGTGCTCATGTATTTCTCGATGGGGCATACCATGCTACATCTACCTCTGCCTAAATTCTTGGACGGAAATCATATAGGAATTACAGTTATACAGATGGTGCTGGCAGCGATAGTCATGTTTATCAACAAGAAGTTCTTTGTAAGCGGCTGGAAGAGTGTTCGCTCAGGTGCGCCCAATATGGATACTCTTGTCGCTATGGGTTCAATGACATCGTTCCTATGGAGTTTCTATATACTCATGCAGATGACAAGAGACGTAACAGACGGTAATACCAAAGCGGTTATGGCTGGTATGCACAATCTGTACTTTGAATCGGCAGCTATGATAGTAACTTTGATTACTGTAGGAAAACTCCTAGAGGCGCTATCTAAGGGCAGGACTACTGACGCACTAAAGAGCCTGATGAAACTAGCTCCTAAGACTGCGGTTGTCGAGCGTGATGGAGCTGAAGTCGAAGTGCCGATTGAGGAAGTGAAAATTGGCGATATTTTCACAGTAAGACCTGGAGAAAGCATCCCTGTAGACGGAGTGATTATTGAGGGTGGTACTGCGATAGATGAGTCGGCACTTACCGGTGAAAGTGTTCCAGTCGATAAGTTGATAGGCGATGAGGTATCGGCAGCTACGATAAATAGAACGGGATTTATAAGGGCTGAGGCTACTCGTGTTGGCGAAGATACTACACTATCTCAGATAATCAAGATGGTGAGTGATGCTGCGTCTACTAAGGCACCAATCGCCAAGATTGCGGATAAGGTGTCGGGGGTGTTCGTGCCTGTGGTGATCATAATCGCGGTGATTGTGACACTAATCTGGATATTTGTAGGACAGCCATTTGGATATGCTTTAGCTAGGGGAATCGCTGTTCTCGTAGTGAGCTGTCCTTGTGCACTTGGACTTGCAACGCCTGTAGCAATCATGGTTGGAAGCGGTCTTGGAGCGAAGAATGGTATACTGTTCAAGACTGCTAGCTCTCTCGAAGAGACAGGGAGAATTCAGATAGTAGCCCTTGACAAGACGGGAACTATCACTAAGGGAGAACCTACAGTTACTGATATAACACCTGCAGAGGGTGTGACTTTGGCACAGCTACTCAACGTTGCAAATGCTCTCGAATCTAGAAGCGAGCACCCTTTCGCATTAGCTATAACTCGCTACTTTAACGAGAATCGTTATGAGCATCAGCTTGCAGATATTGAGATAGAGGATTTCGAAGCTGTATCGGGAAAAGGCATCCATGCAAGGCTTGCGGGAACTGACTCGAAGGGTGAACTCTTTGCAGGAAGCGTAAAATTTATATCTGGGCTGGTGGAAGTACCCGAAGGTCTCACGGTAGAGGCAGAGTCGTTAGCTAGTCAGGGTAAGACACCTCTGTTATTTGCAGGAGGTGGAAAGCTCATAGGAATGATAGCTGTAGCTGATACGGTCAAGGACGACAGCAGAAGCGCAATCGCTGAGATGAAGAGGCAAGGGCTCAAAGTCGTGATGATTACAGGTGATAACGAGAGAACGGCAGAAGCAATAGGTGAACAGGCAGGCATAGATTCTGTCGCATCAGGAGTGCTACCAGATGGTAAGGAAAAACTTATCAAAGAACTAGGCAAACTTGGCAAAGTCGCGATGGTAGGAGATGGAATAAACGATGCTCCAGCACTGACCCGTGCTAATGTAGGGATCGCTATCGGAGCAGGTGCTGATGTTGCAGTTGATGCGGCGGATGTCGTACTGATGAATAGCAGGCTCTCCGATGTGGCGGCTGCAATCAGGTTAAGCAGGGCAACGCTTAGAAACATCCATGAGAATTTATTCTGGGCATTCTTTTACAATATTCTGCTGATTCCACTTGCAGCAGGTGCATACGTTCACTTCATGAAAGGCTGGTCAATGAATCCGATGTGGGGAGCAGCTGCGATGAGTATATCAAGCTTCTGCGTGTGCATGAATGCACTTAGACTAAACATGTTAAAGGTTCACAATCCTAACCACGATAAAAGAAGTAAGCATGTAATCGATGTGGCAAAACTAAATACTATAATCGGTACAACAGCCGAAAGTGTAGAAAGTGGCGAGAATTTGAGAGATGATAAAGATAAAATTTTACATGACGATAAAGAGAATTTAAAGGAGGATATAGTTATGACTAAGACTATGAAAATCGAAGGTATGATGTGCGGGCACTGTGAGGCGACTGTAAAAAAGGCGCTTGAAACACTTGAAGGAGTAGCTACAGCAGAGGTTAGTCATGAGGCGGGTAATGCTGTAGTACAGCTATCAGAAGACGTTCAGGATGATGTGCTACAGAAAGCTGTAGAGGATAAAGATTATAAAGTTATATCTATTGAATAATAATCTGGTGTGTTACAATTAGCCTGTACACGGCTAAAGCCGTTAGACATTAAAGGTAAGAGGAGAGGTAATTATGATCGCAAAAAGTATGGAACCCTTTCTAGCGGGAAGCTCAGTTATCAGAGCTATGTTTGAAGAGGGTAAGAAGATGGCAAAGGTGTACGGAGCAGAGAACGTTTACGACTTCAGTGTTGGAAACCCTGGACTTCACCCACCAAAGGAATACAGAGAAGCTATCAACTACGTTAATAACGAGATGGACCCACATCTAGTTCACGGCTATATGCCTAACGCTGGATTTGAGTCGACAAGAACAGCAGTAGCTGAGAATCTCAACAAGAGATTCGGATCTGATTTTACTGCAGAAAATATCATTATGACCGTTGGAGCAGGTTCTTCAATCAACGTAATCATGAAGACTATCTTTGACCCAGGTGATAAGCAGGTTGTATTTGCACCTTATTTCGTTGAGTATGCAAACTGGGCTAGCAACTATCACGCAGAGACAGTAGTTGTTCCTCCAAACGAGGAGAGTGGATTTGAGCCAGATCCTGAGGCTCTCAAGAAGGTGCTCGATCCAAAGGTTAAGGTAGTAATCATTAACAACCCTAACAACCCAACAGGAGCAATTTACTCCAGAGAGACTCTCGAGAAAATTGCAGAGGTTCTAAAGGAAGCAGAAAAGGAATTTGGACATCCTATTTACCTAATCACTGACGAGCCATACAGAGAGCTTGTATACGTAGATAAGGAAATCGTGTTCATTCCAGACCTATATGACAACACTATCATCGCATACTCCTGGTCGAAGTCGCTGTCGATTCCTGGAGACAGACTAGGATACCTCGCTGTATCTCCAAAATCTGACAACGTTGAGGAATTCATGGCAGCCGCAACTGTTGCTAACCGTATCTCTGGAGACACTAACGCTCCATCGATTATTCAGCTAGCAGTTGAGAGATGCCTAGATGCACAGGTTGATATCCCATACTACAAGAAGAATGCTGAGGATCTATATAAGATCGTAACAGATGCAGGTTTCACAGCAGTTGTACCACAGGGTGCATTCTATCTATGGGTTAAGTCACCAGTTGCAGATGAGAAGGAGCTTGTCGCTGCAGCTAAAGAGGAGAGAATCCTCGCAGTGCCTGGAAGTGCATTTGCTTGCCCTGGCTACATCAGACTTTCGTTCTGTATCGCAAACGAGACTATCCAGAGATCAGCCGAGTCATTTGCTAAGCTAGGAAAGAAGTACTTCGGTTAAACTTTGACGTGAAGGTGTAGCACAGAAAGTTTCGGTAAACCTGCGTTATAGACGAAAACTTCAGAATTGTGATAAAATAGGCGTGCGAGGCAGTGCTTCGCATGCTTATTATTTTTATGAAGAGAGGATGCTCCTATGGAAAAGATGGAGAGAATTGCGAGTTTTAACGTAAATCACGATACCCTTCAGAAGGGGATGTACGTTTCGAGAATAGATGGTGATGTGGTAACTTACGATATCAGGATGAAGAGGCCTAATATGGGAGACTACGTTTCAAACGATGCGTTACATACGTTTGAACACCTATTTGCAACTTATGCTAGAAATAGCGAAATTTCAGATAAGGTTATATACATTGGACCTATGGGGTGTAGGACTGGATTCTACCTACTAATGAGAGATACGGCAACTGGACAGGAAGCCATTGACCTAGCGAAGGAGTCATTTAGATTCATAGCTGAGTACGAAGGTGATATACCTGGTGCGTCAAAGAGTGAGTGCGGCAACAGCGAGGAACATGACCTTGAAGCGGCGAGAACAGTGGCGGTAGATATGGTAGAAGTTCTCAAGGATTGGAAT
>NZ_CALHTQ010000115.1 GCF_938039775.1 uncultured Mogibacterium sp.
ATAGACGAATTGATGGCAAAGAAAAAAAGAAACAACGGTAAAAAGATACGTGAATGAAAACATATCGAAAAAAAACGGATAAAAACAAAAGCAACGATCTATCTCGAAGCCCCGGAAGGTAGTCGTGTGCCTTGTGCATGATGCCTGTCTGCGGGTTTGTTTTTTCATATCTTTTCCATAAGCGTCTTGCCCGGGCTTGCATTTGCAGGTTCCGGGCAAGTTTTTTGTTTGTTTAGCCGTCCGTTTTCAGCCATCAGCAATCATTCAATCAATGGGAATGGCCTTACAATTGCACGTCCATGGTTATGCAGCGTTCAGCTCTTATCCAAATTGTTAAAACAATACCTCTTCATATCTTATTCTTTGGATTTGTTGTTCTGATATAGAAGATTATGTGTATTTTTATGCCGTGAAAGAAAAACAAGAGGAATCATGGATTGTCCAAGATGTAAAAGCGGTTGCCATGTAATGAACGGCATGGTTGGGGGAAGGCAAAGATACAACTGTAAGGATTGTGGCTTCAACTACACGGTGGAGCGGAAGTCGGACGTCATTTGAACGATGAAGTCACAACTACTGATCGGCGCAACCGGTTCGGGATGCGGTAAGACTACCACCCTTAGAATAATAGGTGGATTTGCACAGGCGGATACCGGAAGAGTAATTTTTGACGGTAAGGATATATCAAATCTGCCGCCGAATAAAAGAAATTTAAATACGGTATTTCAAAAGTATGCATTATTTCCTCATATGAACATTGCGGAAAATATAGCCTTCGGTTTGAAGATAAAGAATAAATCCAAGGCATATATTGATGACAAGATAAAATATGCGCTTAAGCTGGTAAACCTCTCCGGATATGAAAACAGAAATATAAATCTGCTATCAGGCGGACAGCAGCAGCGAACTTCGATAGGAAGAGCGATAGTAAAAAATCCTGACTTGCTGCTCTGTGATGAACCGACTGGCGCTCTCGATTACAATACTTCGAAGGAGATACTTAAGCTAATTGAAGACATCAACAATAAGTACGGTAGCACGATAGTTATCGTTACGCATAACGTTGCGATTAGTCAGATGGCACACCAAGTTATTAATCTTCACGACGGTCGAATCAGAAGTGATGTGAAGAACTCAAACAGAATAGCTGCAGAACTTATTGAATGGTAGGTGCAGCTATGAAGAATCCAATATATAAAAGAGTATTTAGAGAACTCTGGGATGAAAAAGCCAAGTATTTAGTGCTGTTTCTATTTCTAGTTTTCTCTATCGGTTTTACGAGTGGCTATCTTGTTGCTGATAGCAGTATGCTACGTACTTATAAAGAGGGCTTTGATAAATACTCCATCGAAAACGGACATTTTAGCATTGCAGTTGAACCAAATGCCGACTTCGATACAGTAATAGGCGATCTTGAAAAGAGTCAGTCGATTAAAGTGCAGAAGCAGTTCTACAAAGAACAGGATGTGACATCAGGTAAACATAAGGGAGATACCTTCCGAATTTACAAGAACAGGAAGACATTAAACAAGATATCCATGATATCTGGTCATCTGCCTAATAAAGCTAACGAGATAGCTATAGACCGTCTATATGCTGAAAACAACAAGATAAAACTCGGTGACACTTTAAATATAAATGGGCATAAATTTAAGGTGTCGGGGTTCAGTGCATTTTCCGACTATAGTGCGCTGTTTAAAAACAACGCAGACATGATGTTTGATGCACAGAAGTTCACGGTGGCTATTGTAACAGATGGAGCGTGGGATGACCTCGGAGATAACGGCATCGTTTACTCATACGCATGGCGAAATAAAGATCAGAAGTTGTCTGAAAAGGTGCAAAAGGATAAGGCTGTAGATATAAAGGATGAGCTGATCGGCAAGCATGTGATGTTAAACGATATAATCGCTAGACCAGACAACAATGCGATTATGTTTACTGGAGATGACTTCGGGCATGATATGGCGATGATGCAGTGGATGCTGTATATCATCATGGCAGTAATAGCGTTCATATTTGCGATTAGCGCTAGAAACAGCATCGAGAAGGAGTCAAAAACTGTCGGAACATTGCGTGCAACAGGGTATTCACGAAAAGAGCTTTTAGCATATTACATGATGTTACCTATAATAGTGTCGTTTGTTGCGGCAGTTACTGGGAATGCACTTGGTTATTCTTGGCTCAAGAAGTACATTGCAAAGGCGTATTATCACAGCTATTCGCTCCCGCTTTACACGACTTACTGGAGTAGCGATGCATTTATCAAGACGACGCTGGTTCCTATTGTTATTGTGCTAATAGTCGATATCTTGGTGCTTGCCCTGGCACTTAGAACTGAACCTCTTCAGTTGCTTCGTGGTGAGGTGAAGAGTAAGAGCAAGTCGAGAAATCCACTTAAATTACCTAAATGGAGATTCATCTCTAGGTTTAGAGCAAGAATAATCCTACATAATGTGGGCGCATACGTAACTCTAGCTGTAGGAATTCTGATGGCGAGCATCCTAATGATGTTCGGAACCATGCTAGGACCGATGCTTAATCATTTCAAGGCAGACGTTCTGAAAAGTCAGATAGCTACATATCAGTATGTGTTAAAGTCTCCTTACGATGTTAAATATGAGAAAGCTGAGAAGTACGCATTTTCAACCTTGCAGAACGATCGAGATGAAGAGGTTTCGGTATATGGAATCGAAAAGAATTCCAAGTATTTTAAACGGGAACTAATCGATGATGGTAAGAGCAAAGACCGAGCGGTTAGCAAAAGTGACACTACTCCGTCAAACGACTCCAATACCAAGTATGACGATGGAAAGAAAGAGATAGAAATTCTCGCTTCTAGTGGATATATGGAAAAGTATCGATTAAAGGATGGAGCGAAAATAAAGCTACATGCGAAGTTTGGCAATGAGAAATACACATTTGTTGTGAAGGGAACTTACAAATATCCATCATCACTTACCATCTTCATGCCTATAGAGAAGTATAACGAGGTGTTCGGGAAAGCTACGGATAACTATACAGGGTATTTCTCGGATAAGAAGCTAGATGAGATAGATAAGAACTTTGTTGCAACTATTATTACTAAGAAGGATTTGACGCTTGCAGCAGATCAATTAGAATCATCAATGGGCAAGATATTCGAAATGTTCGGGGCATTTGCTTGCA
>NZ_CALHTQ010000116.1 GCF_938039775.1 uncultured Mogibacterium sp.
CGTATGCGCGCACAGGATCGTCGTCCTGACCGTTTGCATATTTATAAAGGCTTAGTCCGTGGACACCAAATGTATTTGAAAGTAGCGCTTGGTCAGCATGCGCTAAATCGCCAATAGTATGAATTCCAAAGTTATTAAGTTTAGTCGCCGTCGCTCTACCGACAAAAAACATTTTAGATACCGGCATTGGCCATAGCAGTTCGCGGAAATTTTCTCTTGAAATCACGGTAGTTGCATCAGGTTTCTTGTAATCGCTTCCCATCTTGGCAAAAATTTTATTAAAAGATACACCGACGGAGAGAGTGAGTCCGAGTTCGCTGTGTACACGCTCCCTAATATTGTCAGCGATTATTTTTGCATCGCCTAGCAGCATTTCACTAGCGGTTACATCAAGCCATGATTCGTCTACGCTGAATGGTTCGACAAGGTCCGTATACTCGAGGTATATAGAGTTAAGCATATGACTGTACTCGTTATATTTTTCGTGATGAGGTGGTATGGTTACTAGCGTAGGGCATTTACGTTTTGCTGACTGTATAGTTTCTGCGGTTACAACCCCGAACTTCTTAGCTAGCTCATTTTTTGCAAGAATTATACCATGTCTGCTATCTGGATCTCCAGCAACTGCCACTGGCTTATCTTTTATATCAGGGCGTGAAAGCAGTTCAACAGAAGCATAGAAGCTGTTCATATCGCAATGTAGTATTCGTCTGTCCTTATCCATGCTGCCCCCCCTCATTCGCAATTTTTTAATAATACTATTATAGACGATTTGAGTGCATGTGCGAACAGGCGTTTTGAATATAACAAAGGCGGGCCCTACAGAGCCCGCCTGATATTATTATTGTTATTTAGCACACTACTAAAACTTAGTGGAAACCAACTCCTGCAATCAGAGTAACGATTCTAAGTGCGAAGAGGGCAAAGGAAATCCACATTACTGGGGAAACCTCCTTAATCTTTCCGCCGATAACCTTGAGTAGTACCCATGAAATCATACCGAACATGATTCCGTTTGCGATGGAATATGTGAAAGGCATGAATGTGATAGCACAGAATGCAGCAGCAGTATCAGCGATATCTGAGCCAAAGTCTATTTCCTTGATTGATGAAACCATCAATAGTCCAACGTACATAAGTGCTGGAGTTGTAGCAAAACCAGGAATTGCTAAGAATACCGGCGAGAAGAATAGCGCGATTGCGAACATCACAGCAGATGTTACAGCTGTAAGACCAGTTCTACCACCAGCAGCAACACCGGCACTCGATTCAACGTAAGATGTTACTGTAGAAGTTCCTACGAAAGCGCCAAAGATTGTACCGAATGCGTCAGCTAATAGAGCGCCTCTTGCACGAGGTAGATTCCCGTTATCGTCGAGAAGATTTCCTTTGGAAGCGACACCGATAAGAGTTCCTACAGTATCAAATAGGTCAACGAATAGGAATGAGAATGTGATAACTAGGAAGTTTATCAGATTCTTTGAAATCCATGAAAAATCAAACTGCGCAAAGTGTGGTGCAGCTGGAAGACTGAAAATCTTTGCTGGAACTAGTGAAAATGCACCAGCAGCAGGATCAACATGGTACCAACCAGTTTTCTCAGCTATGATTCCAAGAACCCATGTGATGAGGATACCCCAGAGAACAGCACCAGGAACGTTCTTGCGAACCATTGCGCATATACAAAGGAAACCAATCATAGCGAGTACAAACTGAGGTGATCCAACTTGGCCAAGCTCGACTAGAGTTGCGCCACTGCCGATTACAATACCAGCACTCTTAAGTCCAACGAGAACAATAAATAGACCGATACCAGCTGTAATTCCATATTTTAGGTTTGCAGGAACCTCGTTAACAAGCTTTTCTCGGAAACTTGTCAGCGAAAGAAGAACGAATACGATACCTTCTACTAGAACTGCAGCGAGTGCAATTTTCCAAGGATCGCTTATTCCAGCTTTAGCCATTGGAATGCAGACAGAGAATGCGAAGTATGCATTAAGTCCCATTCCAGATGCAAGTGCAACAGGGTAGTTAGCGAAGAACGCCATAAAAAGAGTTGCTACAGTCGCAGAAATTGCAGTAGCTGTAAATACAGCAGCTCCATCCATACCTGCAGCAGATAGAATGTTAGGGTTTACTGCCAGAATATATACCATCGATAGGAACGTGGTGATTCCGGCGATAATTTCAGTACTTGTGGTAGTACCATGTTCTTTAAGTTTAAAAAACTTTTCCATAAAGATAACTCCTTCTAGTGATAATTAAATATCTTGTAGTTGATTGAACAGCACATATATAAGTCTGTTTGTGATAAAATAATTATATGAGCCAAAAAGTATAACTTCAAGAAATGTTCACATAAAATAGCCCTTTTAAATAGAAAAAATGGCGTAAATTCGCCGATTTTCCGAACTATATGACGAATATATTCATAAAATGTTCAAACTTAGTAAAAGCGAATTTGTTATGTATTTAATTTCGCTATATAATAGACCGTAATATTGAATAAATCTATAATAAGCGCTTAAGGATAGTTCTAATGGCATTGGGGAAAGTGATATGTCAGAGATTAATAGCATAATTGATAAGAAGAAAGTTCTACTTACTGGTGGAGCTGGTTATATAGGAAGCCATGTTGCGGTTGAGCTGCTTGAATCAGGATTCGATATAGTTATTGCTGATGATTTCAGTAACTCTAGCGCGGATACCCTCGCAGGAATTCGAGAAATTACAGGAAAAGGCTTTCCTTTCTATAATATAGATATTTGTGATGAAGAGCGACTAGCAGACTTATTTGAAAGAGAGCATATAGATGCGGTCATTCATCTAGCTGGTTATAAAGCTGTTGGTGAAGCTGTTAAGTTTCCGCTTAAATATTATAGAAATAATATTGCGTCTACTGCTACGTTGCTCGAAGTTATGCAAAAGTATGACGTGCGAAAAATTATTCTCAGCTCTTCTGCGAACGTGTATGGAGAATCGAAAATAGTTCCAGTTACAGAAGACTGTGAAACTGGAAAATGTACGAATCCATATGGAAAAACGAAGTGGGTTCAGGAAGAGATGCTAAGAGATGTGTTCACTGCGGATGACAGGTGGAACGTAGTGATGCTTAGATACTTTAATCCAGCGGGAGCACACCAGAGCGGGCTAATTGGGGAAAGGTACAGTAAAAACCCTAACAACATTATGCCGTCGTTAGCTCTTGCGGCATCGGGAGATATTCCTTTCTTTAAAGTGCTTGGGGGAAGTTATAAGACCACGGATGGAACTGGCGTAAGGGATTACATACATATTAATGATTTAGCTAGTGGACATGTTGCGGCCATAGAAAAACTATATAGTGAGCCAAACGTATATACATATAACCTGGGAACGGGCTGTGGATACAGTGTTCTGGAAGTTATCAAGGCTTTTGAAAAGGTGTCAGGTAAAGAGATTCCATATAAGATTGAAGCTGCTAGAGACGGCGATATCGCTGAAATGTATGCTTGCTGCGATAGGGCTAGAGAGGAACTTGGATGGTCTGCTAAGTGTGACCTAGAGGATATTTGTGAATCAGCATGGAAGTGGCATAGAGCATATATAAGTGAAATCGAATAGTAGTTATGTCGGTGTATGTAAATAAAAACATACACCGACTTTTCTATTGAAACATTTTAGTAGACTTTATAGCAGAATAGCTATAAAATTATTCTATTGATTACTCGTTAAGTAGAATAGCAGATTGTTGTTGCTTTTGTTATAAGAATAGAAGGAGGAGAGAACTAATATGGAGACAAGGAAATTTACTAAAAAACTTCACGCGCTTATAATTATTGCTGCTATGCTGATAACTCAGCTAGCAGCGGTGATTCCTGCGTCCGCAGCTAGCAACATATTGCCTGTTGCACAGTACGTTACCCAGACAGGTAGCACAACTGGAGGAGCGGATGGCAATAGTGCGACGTATAACGGTACAGTAAAGCTCAAGATACCGATGTCAAAGGTGCTAGAGCCTAATGAGTCAGAGATGCATAATGCAGCGGCAAGCGGTCTATACCCACACGGAAGAGAGGGAAAAAACAAGATTGCCTATATCGAGTACAATGTTACATTTCCAGAGGATGTGAACATCGGCAATATTTCTGTAGCAAATTCGGTATCATATATTGATGGCAATAGGATTATAAAGACAATTAACGGTAGAAATGTTAACTTTAAGATGTATCTGAATGATGTAAACTGGCAGGGTATTTATAACGCTTATCTTGCTGACAAGGCTAATCCAGATGCACATACAGTAGATATCACAATCCCTTATAGCGTAACAACTAACGACAAGGCGGCAGCTACAAGGATGGAAAGTGAAAAGATCGTGGGCAAGGGTGATTTCTCGTTTTATCCATCTGGATATGGTGCATTATTCGGTTTTGGTCTTCAGACATTCAATACCGATGTAGCAAATGTTGGTTTTACCAGCAATCTAGTGCAGCATTTTCCTCAGGATCAAACATCTACTGGAAATCTTGAAGGTGACATCCTGGTAGGAAATGAGACTGAGCACAATTCTGTGTATGAGGCACAGAAGAACGATACAATCGACTTCACAGGCAATCTTAATGTAAAGCCTATCAAGGATGAACTTACAAGGCTTGAGACTCTGTTCCAGGGCGCCGTGGCAGTTGGAATTAAAGTTGAAAACATGGATACTGTATTTAATGCATCGATTGAGCTTCCTGCAGGTATGAAGTTCAAGGATGCGAATCCAGAGGTTCAGCTACTTGGTGCGAATGGAAAGTTTGAAATAGCAAGCTCGACTTTAGTAGGTAATAAGGTAAACGTGACTATTAAGCTCAAGGATGCGAACAATATCACAACGTATGCAGAGCTTAAGAATGCTGTCTCGGGAGTAGATGACAACTTAAAGGTTGTCGTTAAAGGGGCGCAATTTACATCAGCATCTACACCTGATACAAACTATACGGTAGTTGGTACCGTCTCCGGAAAGTTTACGGCTAAAGCTACTAATGTATTTAGCAACAAAATTATTAACTTTAATTATGTGTGGAACGGTAAGCAGAGTGCCGACGGAGCAGATGCGACGAACCCTACAAATCTAAGCAAGATTTCTTTCACGCTTAAGTATAATGAGCCGACAGTAGTTAGTGATGAGAGAGATCTTGAGGGTGACATCCTTATCGGAAATGAAACAGAGCATAATAAGGTATTTGAGACTGGAAGAACTGATACGCATGAAGTTACAGGTTTGCTTAAAGTTAAGCCTGTAAAGGATCAGATGACTCAGATTGAGAATCACTACAACAATCCTATTGCTAATCAGATTAGCTTAGATGCAGTAGATACGACATTTACTGCTAGTCTAGAGCTTCCAAACGAGATGACTTTTGGTACTGGTACACCGACTGCTACTCTTGAAGGTGCTAATAACATCTTTAAGATTACCAATGTTAATCGCACTGGCAACAAGGTAGTGGTTACTATCAAGCTTGTAAAGAATTATACGAATTATGAAGACCTAGCTAGGGATATTAGATCCGTTGACGATGATCTAAAGGTGAAGATTGGTGGTGTTAAATTTACTGCTGCTGCTGTTGCAAATACTAACTACACGATGAAAGGTGAAGTTGGTGGTTTGTTCAAAGCAAAAGCTACTCATACACCTACTGGTAAAGTTGTAAACTTCAACCTTAAGTGGAATGGCAAGCAGACTGCAGACGGAGCAGATGCAATTGCACCTACAGATCTCAGCAAGATTACTTTCACCATGAAGTATGCTCCAGAGACAAGTCCTATTATACCAAAGAAGCCTACTAAGCTCGGCAAAGTTGTTAAAACTGGTGATACTACAAATATGCTGTTTTACATGCTCATCATGGGTGGAGCAGTAGCAGGTATCGCAGGTGCGACTGGATTTAAGAGAAGAGAAGAAAGATAACGTTCTTTAAATGATAAAACAATAAAACGCCGAGAAATGATATGTACCCTCTTTACTGGACAACCAGTAAGGAGGGTATTTTTATGAATTTCTGTATAATTGGTGGGCAATAGACAAAAAAGTAATAATATATAATGTTAAAATTAAACTAGTATACAGACGAGTGTAGAATGTCTTGTACGTATCGTTATTCTAATTAGTGGTTGGGCATAATAACATTTTCTTTGTGATTTTAGTATGACATACGAATAAAACTGTGCTATATTAGTACAGATAATAAAAATGTTTGTTTTGTGGGTATTTTTATAAGGAGGATCATTTATGAACTCAAGATGCAGATTTATGGTTAGGAAACTTCTTGTTGTTATTATGTCTTGCATTATGTTGCTCGGCATAACTCCTATGATAGGCAAGGCTTCAGCTGAAACCATTCACAACGATGTAGTTACCGATGTAAAGCTTACTAAAGCGGATTTAGTAACACCTGCAACGTGGGCAGATGTAACGACGAGGATGCAGCTAGTGATTAAGTTTTCGCTGCATAATAGAGTTCATGCTGGAGATAAGACCATTATCAAAGTTCCGAATGAATTTGAAATTGTAAAGAGAGAGACCTTCGCTATAAAGAGTCCGTCGGGTGAAACTATCGCCAATGCAGTTACTGATCCTGATTCTAAGACCGTTACAGTCACATATACTAACTATGTCGATACCCACTCTGATATATCGGGATCACTGCATATTACAGTTAAAATAGATACAGATGCCGTTACTTCTAGGCAGACGCTCAGACTGCGCCTGGTTATGGATGGTGGTCGCGGATTTGATTTAGAACCATTTGTATATGCTGGTGTGCGTAGAGATAATCCAGATGAACATCTATACAAGAGAAGTTACTTCGACAACAATGACCCAACAATCGTGCGTACAAGAATTCGTGTTAACGGTAAGGGTGGAACTTTTCAGAAGCTTACAGTAAAAGACACTATTGAAACCCCTGCCGTTTCCTATGCAAAAGATAGCTTTAGGATTACAAAGGGCACATGGGAGATTGGCGCTGATGGGTACTTTGCCCTTAAGAACGAAGTAGATGTAACGAATCAGTTCCCAATTAATTTTAATGGCAATAGCTTTACAATTGATTTCAATAACGTGCATGGAGAAGGTTACTATATCAAGTATGATATGAAGCTTTCATATAGACCTGTAAATCAAGAAATCGTCAACAATAGAATTAGCGGATACAATGGCACAGAGGTGTTGCTAGACGAAGTTATCAGAGCTGTATATCAGGAGTCAGGTGGTGAGGCTAATGGATATAACTTTACCATCAAGATTCATAAAGAAAATGAAAATGGTGATAGCTTGGGTGGCGCCGTTTTCGAAGTTATCAGAGACTCTTCGGGCGTTAAAGTTGGAGAAATTACTACGGATAACAATGGAAATGGAAGTCTTGGCGGTCTATTAAAGGATAAGTATACGATTAAGGAGAAAAAAGCTCCAGAAGGATATATGCTATCCACTGGTTCTGTCAAGGTGGTGCCATCTGACTTTGGTCCGGACAAGTCTGTGACTAAGACAATCAAGAACAGCTATGCTCCTGGAGAGACTAGCGTTACGGTAACTAAGCGTTGGGATGATGGTAACGATAAGGACAAGATGAGACCGGAAAGTATCAAGGTACAGCTGTATGCTAATGGGGTGAAAAAGGGTTCTGAAGTAACTCTCAAAAAGTCCGAAAACTGGACTTATACATGGAACAATTTGCCTGAAAAGCAGAGTGGACAGAATGTAAAGTACACAGTGAAGGAAGTAGATGCTATTCCGGGTTACACAGTGAGTATCGATGATGCGGACCATGGAAACATTATAATCACCAATGCTCATACCCCTAGGGACATTCCCCCAAAAGACATTACTAAGAAGGGTAATAGCCCTAAGACGGGTGATGCAAACAAATTAGGGCAGGATACATTGGTACTGCTCTTATCCTCGATGATGCTAGCGGGAACAGCAGTTACTAGAAGACGAAGAAAAGTGCAGTAGGAATACCGATAGTAGCACTGAAAAACAAAATTGTGAACGCTAAATAGCTATATGCATTAGGACTTGGAAGCTTTGAAATAAGGCGGTAATCAACTAGGTGTTAGAAGATTACCGCTTTTTAATTTATACAAACTTGAAAATAAACATATATGCTTGCATTAATAAGTCTCGTGACCTATAATATATAGGCATCTTTGTGTTCAAATGCATGGATGTAGTAAGTAATAATCACATCGTGAAGTTGCCGCGGTGCCTCTTGAAGGTTGAAGGCTAGTGTTCACGGTGGAAGTAACAACCGGAGGTTAATTATGTCAGTAGTATCAATGAAACAGCTTTTAGAAGCAGGTGTTCATTTCGGACACCAGACTAGAAGATGGAACCCTAAGATGGCTCCATACATCTTCACAGAGAGAAACGGAATCTACATCATCGATCTTCAGCAGACTATTCAGAGAATCGACGATGCTTATGATTTCATCAGAAAGGTAGCAGCAGAGGGAGAACCAATCCTATTCGTAGGTACTAAGAAGCAGGCTCAGGCAGCTATCAAGGATGAGTCTCTACGTGCAGGAATGTTCTTCGTAAACGAGAGATGGCTAGGTGGAATGCTCACAAACTACAAGACTATCAGCAAGAGAATTGCTAGACTTGCAGAGATTCGTGAGATGGAAGCTGATGGCACTATCGAGAAGTACGCTAAGAAGGAAGCTCTTAAGATTAGACAGGAAGCTGATAAGCTAGAGAAGTTCCTCGGCGGAATCAAAGATATGAAGGGTATGCCTGGAGCAATGTTCGTAGTAGACCCTAAGAAGGAAAAGATTGCTGTTAAGGAAGCAAGAACTCTCGGAATCCCAGTTGTAGGTATCGTAGATACAAACTGTGATCCAGATGATGTTGATTACATCATTCCTGCTAACGATGACGCTATCAGAGCTGTAAAGCTAATCACATCTGCAATGGCAGATGCTGTAATTGAAGCTAAGCAGGGAGAGAGCTTCGATGCTAGCGAGGTTCCAACTGAGGAAGCTGAGACTGAAGCAGAAGCATAAATTAGACAGACTTTTATAAACGAATAATATAACAAGTAAATGCCGTCCGGACCGAGAACTAACCCGGCTCGGGCGGCTATTTAGTAAGGAGGACACAATGGCTGTAACAGCTGCACTAGTCAAGGAGCTTCGTGAGCTCACAGGTTCCGGTATGATGGATTGCAAGAAGGCGCTAGTTGAGACAGATGGTGACATCGATAAGGCGGTAGATTGGCTTCGCGAGAAGGGAATCATGAAGGCTCAGAAGAAGTCTGGCAGAATTGCTGCTGAAGGACTTGTAAGACTAGCTTTCGGTGAGGGCAACAAAGTTGCTGCAATCGCTGAGGTTAACTCTGAGACAGACTTCGTATCCAAGAACGAAGAGTTCGTTGAGTTCGTTGAGGCAATTGCTGCTGAGGCACTTGTAAAGGGCGACCTAGATATGGATGCTTTCATGGCAGAGCCATTCCAGGGATCAACTGTTAAGGATGTTCTTACAGCTAAGGTTGCTAAGATAGGTGAGAACCTCAACATCAGAAGATATGCTAGAGTTGAGGAAGATGGCGTTGTTTACACAGGATACATCCACGGTGGCGGCAGAATCGGTGTTATCGTTGGTATCAAGACTGATGCTACAGCCGCTGAAGTTGAGGCTTGTGGTAAGGACGTTGCAATGCAGGTTGCTTCTATGAACCCTAAGTTCGTAGATGAAGCAGATGTTGATCCTGAGTACATCGAAAACGAAAAGAAGATTCTTACTGAGCAGGTTCTAAACGAGGGTAAGAAGCCTGAGATGGTTGAGAAAATCGTTACTGGAAAGATTAAGAAGGAACTCAAGGAAGTTTGCCTAGTGGATCAGCCATTCGTAAAGGACAGCGACCTCAGCATCGCTCAGTACGTAGATAAGTGCGCTAAGGAACTTGGCAAGGATATGCAGGTTGTATCCATGATTAGATTCGAAGTAGGAGAGGGAATCGAGAAGAAGGAAGATGACTTTGCAGCAGAGGTTGCTGCAGCAGTTCAGGGCTAAACTCTATTCGCTTTACACGGACATACAACATAATTAAAATTTCGATAGTCGTAAGATGTCGAATGACGAAAAAGCGTAGCTGATTGGCTACGCTTTTTTTATGCGAAAGTAGAT
>NZ_CALHTQ010000117.1 GCF_938039775.1 uncultured Mogibacterium sp.
TTCAATCGTTCCCGAAAACAGCACCGTTTCCTGAGTCATATAATTTATATTCTTTAACAGGGATTTCGTATTTATATTTTCTATATTGACATCGCTCATGAGGATTTCACCGCTCACAGGCTTCCAAAATCTCATTATGAGCTTTAAGAGCGTTGACTTTCCAGAACCGCTAGCACCATGTATTCCGAGCACCTTACCCTTTTCAATATCTACCGTTACATTTTTTAATATAATCTCGTCTTCATATGAGAAAGTTATATCGTCTGCCTTTGCCCCTTCAAAGTCAGTATGCTCCTTGCCACTTACTTCCTCGACCAGAGGTGCTTCCTCGAGTAGCGCCAGGACTCTCTCCCCGCAGGCAAGTGTCTGATTTAAGCTATTCGACAGAGATGATAATGCAACAACTGGTCCGAAGGAACTCATCATGGCAAGAGTCGCAATTAACATCTCCGAAAAAGTAGCAGCGCTCTCGACATAGAGGTATATCATAGTAAATAGTATTCCCCAGGAGAAAAGCTGAATCACTATATTAGTAACTGCACGCTGTGAACCCTCGTATGAGCTGAGATTCTTCTGATCCTCGGCAAGCGAGTGAGAGTTATCGTTCAATTTACGAATCTGTTCCTCTCCCTGACAATACTGAAGAATTTCATCGACACCATACATACTGTCAAGTACGAAGTTGTTTAGTTCGCCGACACCATTGCGGAACTTCATGCCAGCAGAAGCGCTCCTTTTGCCATTCCATACAGGAATTATAACTCCAACTACGATGTATCCTGCAAGTGCTATAAGCCCAGCGGCAGCACTCTGATATCCTATAAATACGACCATAATTAGTGATGTTATGAAAGCAATTACAATTGGAGATATAGTGTGAGCAAAGAATACTTCAAGTAGTTCAATATCACCCGTGATAATAGATATAAGGTCGCCTTTATTCTTGCCCTCAAGCTTAGCAGGACAGAGCTTTCTCAAGCATTCGAATACCTTGTGACGAATAATAGCAAGAATTCTAAATGCTATATAATGATTACAATACTGTTCTCCATAGTGCAGTACTCCTCTTGCTATAGCAAGTATGACTAGAATTGTAAATATATGACTCCACGTCATTAATTCGTCAATCGAAGTTCTTCCGAATATAACATCACCACCGAATATTGACAGTCCTTTTATTACACCAATTCCACCTATTATTGTAAGAAATATCGCACAGAGGAAGCCTATAACCCCTAGTATAATGCCTGTTATCATAACTCCTGTTAGAGGCTTTACAAGGACGATAAGACTGCGCATTATTGCGATATCTGATCTGCGCTTATCCTTTTTCATATTGACGCCACCTCTCTTCCTCTAGAGTAATTCTCAAGTTCTGCTTGTTCAGAGAACAAGTGCTCATAGGTACCTTTTAGATGCATAAGTTCTTCGTGATTTCCCTTTTCAACTATTACTCCTCCATGGAGCATATATATCACATCGCTATTTACAACATTAGCAAGTCTGTGGGATATGACAATGACAGTCTTCTCATTCGCGATCTGAGTAATAGCTGACATTATCACTTCTTCGCTCTCAGCATCTATATTAGAAGTTGCCTCATCAAATATATAAGCTGGTGTATCGTGAAGTAAAGCTCTTGCTAGAGCAAGCCTCTGCTTCTGACCTCCTGATAAATTCGATGCATTAGATTCAACCATTGTATCTAGTCCATTTTGTGCTTCAAGAAATGCCCTTAGATTAACCTTATCTAATACCTCTAGCATTTCCGATTCTGTTGCATTATGATTTCCCATCATAAGATTGTCACGAACAGTTCCTTTGAAAATCCAGCTGTTATGACCAATCATGGTGAAATTCTCCATAAGCGACTTGCTGGATATTTTTCTATGCTCAGTACCATTAACTTTTACACTGCCACTATAATTATGATTCTTACCGAGCAAAATACCTGCAATTGTAGATTTTCCGGATCCTGAAACTCCAACGATGGACACAAGAGAGCCTGAATCTATATTCATACTTATATCATGTAAAACCTCTCTGCTCTCATCATAAGAAAATGAGACATTATCGAACGATATATCTATCTTGTTCCCAGCAATTTCCTCTTCTCCACGTTTCTGCTCTGGCAGATCAAGAAATGCAAATATTCTATCGCTTGCTTTCATACCGTTCATTCCGATATGGAAGAAGCTACCAAGGAGGCGCATAGGAAGAAAAAACTCTGCAGCAAGGAATATGCACATTAACACTCCCGAAACATTAATGTTACGATTAGAAAATTCAATTAGCGCATTGATTATTCCTGCAGCAGCCCCACCATAAGCGATTATGTCCATAATCGAGGTGCTGTTGAGCTGCATTATAAGAACCTTCATCGTTATCTTGCGGAACTGCTCTGATTCACTATCTATCTGCTCTACTGCCCTCTGGTCAGCTCTATAAATCTTCAGAGTTGTCATTCCCTGCAGCTTCTCGAGAAAGCTGTCACCAAGACCATAATATATATCGAAGTAATTCCCGAGAATCTTTTTAGCAATAAACATTACTAACATGATTACAATCGGAATAAGCGGAACTGCAGCGAGTAACACGACAGCTGTTTTAAAGCTTATCCTAGAAATGACAAAAAACAGTGTAGCTGGTGCCAGAAGTGCATAAAAAAACTGGCTTAGATACCTGCCAAAATAAGTTTCAAGCTGTTCTACGCCCTCCCCAGTCATCTGTACAATTTCAGATGTTCTAATCTGCTCACGGTATGATGGTCCTAGCCATAGAACCTTTCTATATATTTGCTCTCTAAGCACACGCTTAACATCGACACTAGCCAAATAGCACGCACGTGAATATAAACGGTCGCAAATAAACCTAACGATAAGTCCAGCCGTTACAATTCCAAAAGTCGTAAAAAAATCGGATCTTGTAATGCTCTTTTGCCACACTCCATCGATTAATTGAGTTACCTGCCATACTATCGCAATCTGAGCGAACAGTGAAAGCCACTGCCATGCAATCTGATAGATTATGTACTTTCCAGAGCCCTTCAATAGCTTAATAAGCCTCATCTTAATCACACCTAGTTCTCCTCTTTTCCTTCGCTCCTGTTATAACATGTTTTAGACACAGAAGCGGATGATATATGATAATTCGCGGTCCGCTATAACGCATGACCTTCTGAATCTTATCTTTCATCTCTGGCGAGTAGCAGTGTACCTTACAGTTACTGCAAAATGACTTGCTCTTCATAAAACGGCATTTCTCGCTACGTTCACATGCATACTCGATCAACTCTTGACATTCATCGCACAGTATCCCATTATGATATAGATTTTTATGTTTTCGTTTGCAATATAATTGAATCATCTCAGAGACCATGTCAATTTCCTTCTGCCTCTTCTTATCTATCTTATGTTCTTCCTT
>NZ_CALHTQ010000118.1 GCF_938039775.1 uncultured Mogibacterium sp.
TCAAGCCAGCAAAGGTCGGCGTTATAAAGCTTTTCCCAGGTATACAGTTCGAGTTATTTGCACCAATCGTAACGCGCGGACTCGATGCTCTTGTACTTGAGACCTTTGGCACAGGCAACATCCCTAATTATGATGAAGCTCTGCCACCTCTCATCGCCCGTGCTATTACAAATGGAACTACAGTGGTAGTCTGCACGCAGTGCTCGCAGGGAACGGTCAGGCTTGGGGCATATGAAACGAGTTCAGAGCTTGCAAAAGCTGGTGCGGTATCCGGTTCAAACATGACTACCGAAGCGACAGTAGCTAAACTCTACTACCTCTTCAGCCTAGGTCTAGAGCACAGCGAGATCAGCAGGCTTATAGAAACCGATTTGCGCGGAGAGCTGAACCAATGAAGATAGCATATCTATCACCGCTTGCTCACCCTGACCTATGTGATTACCTTGCAAATTCTGGTCATTTTATCCACACATTTCCCGAAGTCCGCACGGCATCGGAGCTTGTTGCAAATCATCCAGACGTACTGCTGTGCAAGCTAGGTGTAAAGCCTGAATCTCCTATCTATGAAGGTGCTCCTAACGAATTAAGTCCGCTCTATCCAGGCGACTGCAGATACAATGCAGCATGTACTGGAAAGTTTTTTATCCACAGACTGGACATAACTGCTTCAGAACTCCTTGCTGCTGCAAAGGCGAGCTGCGAAAATGAACTGGAGCTTATAGATGTCCGTCAGGGATATGCAAAGTGCAGCACTGTCATAGTAGATGAAAACTCTATCATAACTTACGACAGAGGAATCGCAAAGCCTTGTGAAGCAGCAGGCATGAACGTGCTTCTAGTCGAACCAGGCTTCGTGAAGCTACGTGGTGCCGATACTGGGTTTATCGGAGGAGCAAGTGGCCGTGTGGATGACGAAATAGTATTTAACGGCAATCTCTCAGCGCATCCAAACTTTAGGGAAATTACCGCTTTCATCGAGACCCAAGGCCTTGGTTGCAAGTGGTTTGAATCATACGAGCTTGAGGATATCGGCTCAATAATTACGGTTACAAAATCTGATGCTGATTAAGGATATATATGAAAAAACACGCTATTATTCCAATATTCATACCTCACCGAGGCTGCCCCAATGACTGTGTTTTCTGCAATCAGCGGAAAATCACTGCTCGCACGACTGCCCCGACTGCGGATGAAGTAAAAAATACGATTGACACATGGCTCACGACACTCGGAGAAGTTCCGACGGTCGAAATTGCTTTTTACGGTGGAAGCTTTACAGGACTAGAGCTAGAGGAACAGAGTTCGTACCTCGCCATTGCCAAGGAATACAAGGATAGAGGGCTCATCGACAAGATCCATCTGTCGACGCGCCCTGACTATATAGATAGAGATATTTTGGATAATCTAAAGGCATACTCTGTTGATACGATTGAGCTCGGAGTTCAGTCTTTCGACGATGAGGTGCTTCGTAAGTCGAATCGCGGACATACAAGTACGGCTGTATACGAGGCTGTCTCACTGATTAAAGAGTATGGATTTGAATTCGGAATCCAGCTGATGATTGGGCTTCCGGGAGATTCGCTTGAAACGTGTATCTATTCGGCAAAAGAGACCGTTAAGCTAAAGCCTTCACTGACTAGGTTATACCCGACCATCGTTATTGATGACACGGAGCTACTAGAAATGTATGAGCGCGGTGAATATAAGCCGCTAAGCAGGGAGGAAGCCGTTACGAGGACGGCGGCAATGTATAAGCTACTCGATGATGCAGGCATTACGATTATGAGAGTTGGGCTCAAGAGCACTGATATCATCGGCGAAGGTGGATAGATAAACGGCGGAACTTAT
>NZ_CALHTQ010000119.1 GCF_938039775.1 uncultured Mogibacterium sp.
CATCAAAGTTCGCCCCTAAAAAACTTTGATGACCCGTTTTGTTTTGATGAAATTTTTAATTATGACAGAACCATCGGTTAAGGAATCCGTAAATCAAAATCTGACCGAGTAGTTTGGTTTATGGCAGAATCTGCGGTGAGTCTGAGGTCAGGAAGAAGGTAAATCAGCACTCTAACCGAATGTGAACCCCATATAAGGAGGGCACTCGCACTGTTCGACGCTGTATACCTCGGCTAGTTCCTCTTCACTAACAGAAATCATCCCGAGTGCAGCCGCTGACTTGCTGCCCGCGCTGCTAGGCATCATGTAATCACATCGCACAGCGCCGAACCTAACCGCGAGTGCCTTCGCGATTGCAATCCCGAGCTCCTTATGACCACCATCTTCACTGAAGGTGAGGAGCTCGGTCGCAGCGAGAGAGCCCGCTTCTACGGATTCACACGCTGCGATTGCCAAAGGCTCAGCGCCATCAGAAATTAGCAAGAGTCCAGAACCATTAGGTGCTCCTGATTCAGCTTCCCAGTCAGGCGCAGAGCCCGCCCAATAAGCTGATCCAGCATCCAGAGCAGGCGCAGAGCCCGAAGTATCAGGAGCTACCAGCCCAGCTGCGAATCTAAGAGCTCCTTCTGACAGCTTGATATGGACGCGGTTTGCCAAAATCGTTTCTCTATAATTATTATATTCCTGCGGTGTTAAGACCTTAGTCTGAAGATGGGAGAATTCAAAATCGACATGCTCAGATGCCAGGACAGAACCCTGCTCGGCATACATGAACTTCTTATATTCTAGAGGTTCATAAAACTTTATTAAGCTCGGTTCAGCTGGTGAGAGCATAGATAGCTTCCTGCTGCTCTCGGCAATCTCTCTGGCGTACACGGTTATGTGTGAGCCGTAACCTTTTCCTCGTGCCGCAGGGTCGGTACATATTGCGTAGCTCATCTCTATTGATTTACCAGCTATATCTGAAACTTTGCCCTCAGGAACAACTAATTTTCCCATGTCGAACTGGGTGAGGGATGCCTGAAGCACCTTGTTATCATCTTGATCCTCGATAATCAGAAAATCCAGATAGTCATCTCGGAAGCAATTGTCGAAGAATTTAATAAACTCCTCATCATCTCCGAAAACTCTTCTGCGTAGTGAGACAAAATCCTCTAGGTCGGAAGCCTCCCTGGGTCTTATTATGTAGTTATTTTTCATAAGCCGTATATTTCATAAGCAGAACATCTGGGTGATAGCTTTCCTTGGCTTTCCTAAGACCTTCAAGCCCCATGTCCTCTTCGCGGTTAATGTATTCTACATCAGGGAATTTCTCGGAGATTGCCCTAACGAATTCACGGTTAATCATAGTATATGCGCCTTCAACACCAGGAAGAGCCTTCTCAAAATGTACATCCATGGTGAGCTGGTCGAGCTGAGTAGCAGCAGTGAAGGCAACAGGTTCACCGTTCTGATATAGGAGCCCACCAAAGAAACCGAGCGCCTCATAGTTTTCAAACATCTGCTCGATAGCATCCGCTTCTTTGACAAGGTCAGGATCGCCCTTCTCCTTGTAGAATTCAGCGACGAATGCTCTTGCAGAAACTATATCTTCGCCACTTTCGATGAGCTTAAAATCCCATTCGCCATTTCTCTCAAAATGTTTGATGTGATTGCGCTTCGACGAAAGCTTGCGTCCCCTGAGGTCACGCAGCTTCTCAACTGTGTATATGTAGTCAGCATCTTCGCGATTTTCCTCTATGGTGAAACGGTCTCCGTACACAGGTTCAAACTCTTCGAGCGTTTTAGGCGTGAGACCACGCATTATCAGTTTCTGGTCGCGCGAATGTGCGTCTTCTAGCAGTTCATCGATAATTGGCTTAACATCCCCGCTTCCCTTAGGATATGCGAAAATATATCCATATTTAGGCATTCTTATGATCATACGCTCGCCGATGAAAGCGATTTCTGGCTCATATGCATGCCTCCAGATATATAAATTAGCGAAACTGTAGTCAGCACCATGACATCCGCTCGAACAGATTACGGTTTTTGCAAAGTCCTGGTCATCTAATCTGACAGGTCTAAATTCTAGCATTAGTCTCTCCC
>NZ_CALHTQ010000120.1 GCF_938039775.1 uncultured Mogibacterium sp.
ATACGGTGAGTCCGTCCATGAATTTCGGAATACTCACCCTACCTCCCGCAGGAGCGATTCCCTCTTGATAATTCACCTCCATCTTAATAGATAGTGGATCAAATACATACTTCGCATATATCTGTGAGTCATCTTCTAGCATATCTATCTTGGTAGCCGCAACATTGGTTAGTGCTTTCTTAAGGGCACGTCTCACACGCTGTTCTACGTTCTTCTCGCTATCTCCTAGAGATTCAGCTACATCACTTAGTATCTGTTTTGAGTAACCCCTGCCGCTTTTCTCCATACGTTCGTAAATTTTTCGTATATCGTTAGTGCCCTTTTCACCAAGTATACCCAGTGAGCCAAGCATAATGTCGAGCCAGTTTTGTTTCCTCTCAGCTGGCACCTCTCTCTTGACCTGAGACTTCGAGTCTTCAGAGTTCACTGCCATAAATGCACTCTGAATGTTGTCCACGACTTTCTTGAGTTTCATTCTCTCGATTACATTTTGACATACACGCTCTATTTCAAGTACATTGACTGGCTTGCTTACGAAAAATTCGACTCCTGCATCATAAGCCTGATTTACTAAAGACTTGTCGGATAACTTAGATATCATGATAAATGCCGCTTCGCGATTGAACTTCTTAACTTCCCTAATAAAAGTGATTCCGTCCATCTCTTTCATCATGAAATCCACCATTATTATCGATGGACTTTCTTCTTTTATATCATCAATCGCACACTCGACATCTGTGTTATATCCAACAACTGTGCCGATATTCCTGTCAGTAATTATATGTTTCAGTGTTTTTACCACTGCTATATCGTCATCTAGGATGTAAAAATCCATCTGGTTTCCTCCTCAAAATTTCCCGGTGGTATCTCGATTACGAATCTAGTACCACCTTCTTTTCGATTCTTAACTTTGATTCTACCACCGAAGTCATTCTCTACATAGTCTCGTACAAGCGAGAGTCCAAGTCCTCGCTGTACAATTCCTGTGTCCATGTTCATCTTGGTAGAATACCCTGGAAGAAATATTGTTTCGATATCCGCCTCGTCGATTCCAGGGCCATTATCTTCGACTTCAATACGGTGACACGGTCCTAGGCTGCTGTGTCTGCACCAGGCAACCAGAACGCGAATCTCTCCTTCGGACCCTTTAAATGCTTCTAATGCATTAACCGCAAGATTTCTGAGAACTGAGATTGTCTTATAGCTCTCCTTGACTTTGAAATCTATGCGCTGATCTATCTCAAACTTCACGTCCATATGCTTAGCCGCTGCAGTCTTTAAAATATTGCTCTTCATGAACTTTAAAATTTCCGACATCAGTAGGTCAGGTTCACCCTGAGCATTTCTGTTAAGGTTATCTAGTGTATCTAGAATCTCCTGATAACAACCCTTTATCTCGTGCGTACCTCTAGCTATCTCTAGGGCACGTCTGGTGAAGTCCTCGGAAATTCCAGCCTCCTTCATATCTGTATGAAGGGCATACGCTTCCTTGAGAACTCGCTCAACATCTTCCTTATTATTGAGAATAAATCTCATCTCATCAGAAATCGTTACACTCTGGTCCACCATGAATTGGATCTTGCGATTATGTGAACGCTCCGTCTGAACTTTCGTGTAGTACTCCATGCTGAGAATAATCGACAGTGCGATACCTGTTCTCGCCATCGCTATAATCATAAGTGTATTAAACATATCTGTTGATATGAAATTCCCATTTCTTATCAAAGACAGCACGTACACTTCTGATGCATTTCCCACAAAATCAGCTACGAAAATCGAGATACAAAAGTATATTAGCGGAACTTTCTTGTCTCTATATGCCACAAGACATACCGTCATTATAAGACCATACGTAATAAAGAAAATGGCATCAGGAAAACAATTTAATGCATTTTCCTTGAAAGTCATACCTGCGCTCATCGACGTAATAAAACGGAACGTCGGAGAAAATACTGCAGAGATGAGAGCTATTTGCATAGCAGAATATTTATCTGAAAAGCAAAAAATGAACAGATTAAGAACGATTACATCTATGGCGAACACGAATCCAGGTGCTACCTTGGGTGCATCTATGTTTATCTGCGCCGCGACTGATATAATAAGTGAAATCGCAAGCACGTTCTTGTGTTTATCTAGATAGTGATTCATTTCAGCTCCTTTGATCTTTGTGTATACAATAACAGTATATTATCTTGACCTGCTACTAGCAATAAAAAAATGCCTCGCCCCATTAA
>NZ_CALHTQ010000121.1 GCF_938039775.1 uncultured Mogibacterium sp.
ACTCCGTATACTAGTGGATACATAGTATCTCCAGTTTTAGGTCCATGCTTCTTAACTACCTTAGGAGCTAGATCATTGACCCTAGTGTTGGTTATCACCATTCCGTCATCCATGTTGCCAGAGTACTCTACATTGTACTTCTGAACCTCATCCTCAGTGACAGTGTATTTGATTTCCTTGCCGTTCTTGTTGACTGGCAGATTTTCAAAATCAACTGTCCATTTTCCATCTGAGTCAGGGCTAACTGTCTTAGTATCCACCTCATTTCCATCCGCCTTTAGACGAACTGTAATCGAGGCTGGACGGTTAGCTGCGGTGTCATTTTTCCAATTCTTAGTCACCTTGACTGTTCTGGTGTATGGTACGTGCTTATTAGTGAAATCATAACCGTTTTGATCCGCTGTGTACTTCTCTACTGGCACTTCCTTAACGGTGTAGTTTATCACTGCAGCATCCTCGTCGTATGTATCGAGTCCGCTGAACTCGTAATGCCAGTGGTTTGCTTTTGTAGCCTTTGCAGTCTTGCCTGTATCAACACCATTCGCAAACAGCTTAAAGGTCACTTCGCTAGGTCTTACTCCATCCTGATCATCGGCGTCATCCCAGTGCTTATCACCTGACACTGAACGCTCTACGTTATTGAACGTATTTATAATCTTATTGCCATCATAGTGCACGGTAAAATGCCTATTGTTGATGTCTAGAGTTGCACCTTCCTCAAGCGGGTTCCCGTCAGCATCTAGCTCTTTGAACGTATAGACGTTCTTTGCACCTGTCACCGTATCCGAATCTAGGAGTCCTGCAAATGTCGCCTTGAAATTGTTGCTGCTCGACAGAGAAGCTGTTCTATTTGTAGCAGTTCCGTTTTTATACAGCTTCACCACTACCGAATGTGTATCCTTGTAATTCTGCGATACACCGCTCCACTGCTTCGTTACCGTAACACTGCGAGTTGCCGGAATCATAGGTGTCCACGGCATGGATTTTTTATTAGTAATGGTATATCCGCTCGTCGCATCACCAGTCGTAGTCGCAGTGTACCTATAAGCGCCATAGTCAATCTTAGACTGCGCGTTAAGCCCATGCTCCTGAACTGTATATGCGTAGATATGGCCTGTTGCGATGTCGAACGACACTAGGTTGCTGAACGTATAAGTCCAGTTATCAGCAGCCTTAACATCCTTGGTATCTATGACTACGCCGTCGCGAAGCAAATCAACCTTGACGCTGTTAACAGGCGCTGTATCTGTTGCCCCTGTGTGGTCTGTCCACTTTTTAGTGACTTTAACATTCTTATATGGCACAAATCTCCAGTTTCCATACACAGTCTCGTTCTTGCGAACATTGACTGCACTAATCGTGCTCGTATCGGAAGCTGCTTTCTTCCAGCCTTCGAATTTCCATTCACCCTGTACGCCTGCGCTTGTAGCATGCGTGCTCGATGATAGCGGAGCAGCTAATGTCTGGTTGTGGTCATATTCGATACCTGTTACTGTAGCTGGCACTGCATTATCAGTTGGCAGACCGTAAGTAGGATCACCTGTCACTACGTAATTTAAATCGTACTGACGGATAGCCTTGTGATAGGTAGTCTCACTCTTTACATTCATCGGTACGCCGTCAGCGCTTGTAATCTTAGCCGTATTTTTGAACACAGTGGTCTTAACTGTCTTATCCGTTAGCTTGGTTGGGATAGTTATCGACATATCACTGTCTTTTGGCAGAGTTACGTTGAACTTCAGCTTCTGTCCGTCTGTTGTGAGTCCAACACCAGTCGCATCTCTGAGAAGCACATTATTGAACCCTAACTCAGTTGATTTGATGCGGATATTGTCTTTATCAACTGTCAGTCCATCAGGTATAACATCCTCAACGTTTATATCTCTGGTTGCTAGTAGATCATTCTTGTTCTTAATCTTGAGAGTATACGTGATAGGAGTATCCTTTTCATTGGTAATCTCTGTTGGTGCAGCCTCTGTACCAGTAGCTGGGTTCGACTCCTTATGTAGCTCTAATTCAGGATTATGAAGTGTAATCTCCGAGTGAGCCTTGTACTTTAATAGCCTGTCGCTTGGTCCTGCCGAGTCACCAGCAAAGTTACGCGCATTGGCTACAGTCTCATTTACCGCCTTCTTGCCTGCAAGGCTTTTATCATTAGGCGCGTTCATATATACGTAGAAGCTGAGGCTATTACCCTGGTCTAGTATAAAATCATTGCCCTTATTCGTCTTGCGGACATCTACGGCTATCGCCTTTATATCCTTCTTATTGGCAGGCATAGTTGTAGACCATACAGAGTGATCATCTACGTCAAATGTGCTTGGCACCGTTGTCGCATAGTACACGACTGGCTTTGCATACTCACCTTGGCGGCCGTAAGCAGATCTATTAGACATAGAACGAACATCTACTCTGTCTAGAGTTCCCTTCCACTCTGTAGGAGCATTCTCTCCTCCGTTATCGAGAACATCGTAGAACACGAGCTTATCAGTTCTCGTATAGTTGGAAGATGTGTATGCCAATCTGTAGCTGTACTGGTTGCCGATAAATGCATCTGTCTTGCTGCCATACGCATTGTCGATAGTGTTAGCAACTTCCTTAGTCAGTCCTGACTGTGTAACCGTTACAGGGTTGAACTGAATAGGATCGCCAATAAAGCGCCAATACTTATAATCACCATTTACCAGACTGTTGAACTTATCCTTCTCTGTAAGTCTGTTGAATTTATTAGCAATATCGCTTTCTTTAGGCAGTACGTAATCGTTACCGTCCGAATCCACCTTCAAGGCAGATGTAAGCACGACACTATTACCTCTGTCAACTATGTTGCTGTACGGATTATCTAGTTTATAGTTTAACGTTATGAAATAGTTGTGATCGTTAAATTTTCTAACATCTGTAACGCTAGGCGGAAGCTCGTAGTCAACCTTCATCATGGTCTGACCTGAGCCTTCCCAGTCTTCAATCATCTCAACATTAAAGTCACTCCCCTGAGAGATAGCGCGATCTTGATAACCAGGTCCTGCTGTCATCTTTATACTCGACTTCTGCACGCTCGTACCTAGTGGCAGTAGTGTGTAAATCGTACCCTTCTTGTAAACGTACTTATTTAGATAATCTTTGTCAGGTAACCCTGAGTTATTAAGGGATGAAATCTGATAATAGCGAGCTGTTATACTGTTGGACTGCACGCCCTTTACAGGGTCATCTACGATATATTGTGGATAGTAAATGAAGTCCTCTCCGAAGCTTGGTGTTATATCCGTCATGGTCACAGACTGTATCCTTAGCGGATTTCCTTCTGTGTCAGTTGTCACACCTGCCTGTCCGCTCTCGGAGTAACTCACCTTTGCACTAGACGATATGTATGAATAACCGTACTGCTCCTTATCCGCCTGCAATATGCTCTTCATGTTTGCCGTCGGATGAACCTCAACGACAGTATCGGCTTTGAAGTTGTAATTGTAGTACTCACTGGTGTACTTGTACTTCAGTCCGCTCGTATTAGCTGGCAGAGGTATCTCCTTCCCCTTCGCATCGTCGACAACTGTGTTACCATCATCGGATGTGAATGTGTACTTGCCTGTGCTGTCAAAGGTTATCTTGCCATATCTAGTGTAAGAATTCTCACCTGACTTCCTAGTCCATATCTCTATCGGATGTGATCTAGACTGTGTGACATCCTCGTTGTTATCTGTAGTCCATCCTCCGATCGCCGACTTCATTCCATCATGAGAAGTCAGCGTTATCGCCACACTCTTGTAGGTCGCATCTTCATCCTGGAGCTTTGTCATATCAGGAATATTGCTGCTGAAACTGTTATTAGGTCTAAGCCTATTTACCTTAGATGAGCTGTATAGAGGTCCTTCTTCAATCTCAGCAGTATAAGGCTTAACAGTATACTCCCCGGTAGCATTGTTGTATGTCGGTTCAGTTCGCGGACTTCCCTCAACCTCGGTCTCGAAGGTCTTATACTGCCCACCGGTACGAAGCTCTCTAGTTTCCCCATTCAAAACGAACTCAAGAGCCCCTGACATGTTAGATCCTCCATAGGAGTGATTGTAGTAATCATACTTCCAGATATTATTAACACCAGTGTAATTGTATACCTTAACCGTCGCTGTTGCTGTATCTGTCTCGGTCAGAACTTTGCCGTTTGCAAGCTTTGTCTTGACTGTAACCTTATTGCTAACTGGTATACCGGTAGCAGAGAGGTCTACACCACGGTTCTTAGCATCTTCAAGCATCGTCATAGGATAGCGCTTCAGCATTACCATCCTATCGCTATCCCAATCGGTGTATGTCCATCCTTGCAGTGTATGCAGCGCAAAACCATCCGTGTATTCTTTAAACATTCCCGGCTGATTAAGCCTGCTCTGCCATCCGCTGGCAGCAATATCTGGATATGATGTGACAGTGAATCGGTCGATATCCTGTGCATACAAAAATCCCCGCTTGTCGTAAGGTGGCACATAATAGCTGTTTCGCTTAGTCGCTCCAACCAGTCAGCTCACCATCGCTGTTATCCTGTACGACTTCATAGTCAAAAGGAACAGTATCGGTCCTGCCTCGCTTCATGTCTGCATACCACACTACGTAGAAGTAATCCTTGGCATCGCTAGGAGCTGGTCCCCAAGAGTTCTGCCAGTTCATATATACGCCATCAGCCTTTGATAGATTATCCTTCTTTAGATTTAATGATACCGGTTTTGTCTTATTCTGTATCTCCGCCGCCAGTGAACGAGTAGTAGTCACATCGGGAGTGCCGTCGCCATCAGTATCTATCTCAAGCTTAAAGTCTAGATTCCTACGCTGTACGCCGTCACTGTCTACTTTAATATATGAAGGTCTGAACTGAAATGCCTGCTCGAAGTGAAGCTTAGCACCGCCTGCAACCTCTTTGAAGTTGGTCACTGTATAAGTGCCGTCGCCGTTATCAACGTAATTAAAGTCACTCACTGCAGATGTCGCAGGAGCCTTAGGAATCTGCCAAGACACTGTATCCTTAACTGTGGATGCGTCTATACTATTTACGGCATACTTATCAGTCCACGAATCGAACAGGTAGTTCGGCATGGTTATCTTGATAGAGCCTGCTGGTAGTTTAGTATTTGCATCGTTATTGATAGCTAAAGAATACCCTACTGTCCCGACCTTAAGATTGTCGTTAGTAGGTGTCATAATAAGCTTCTTATGATCTGGGTCTGTGGCATCATCGTAGTGATAGTCGACTACCCCAGATGATACGCCGTTAGCCCAGTCTACATTAAAATTGTAGTCAAGAGGCTGAGCTGTGCCTGATCTAGTAGCTGTCGTCCCTGACGGAGAGCCACTATCAGCCCATACAAAAAGTGAGTTAAATCCTGCACTCACTACCATGAATATAGAGAGCACAATACTCCAAATGCGTTTTTTATTCATGTATCTTCGCTCCTTTTACATTACGAATACATCACTGAAAGCATTATCTCTAGTTAATTTCCGATTGTCTTAATCTTTACCTTTAACCTCTAAATTCTATATAAATTTCATGGTTTAATCAAGACTTTCACGCTTTGTACAAATAAAAAATTTTTTTGCTGTTATATCGGATACGTCATACCCATTATTCCGAGCACTCACTTTCTCTCTATAATATCTTCGCATTTAAAGCAACAGAGCGAGGCAGCTGCCCCGCTCTTTATTTGTGCTTTGTCTAATTAACATTCTTATTGCCAAGACACTCCCTATCGCTATAGTGCCTTCGCTTCACC
>NZ_CALHTQ010000122.1 GCF_938039775.1 uncultured Mogibacterium sp.
TACTAATATATATTATATAACTATCTGTAGAAAAATCAATAAATTTTCTGAAAAATCTAACATTTATTTTCAATAATCACTTTATTACTTATTTTTAATTATTTATGAAACTTAGCAACTACAAATTTACTATCTTTCTCTCTTACTTCATCAACTAAAGAACTTAATTGTTTTAATGAAATTTCTTTTGTTTTTACATAGTAGTTTTCTCTGAACTGTTCAACACTCTCAACTAATTCACCAGATAATTCAACTGATGAACGTACTAAGTAATTTCTTCTAGTTAATTCTTCTGAATAAGATAAGTCATTCTTAATTACTAAATCAACACGAGTTGAACCTTCATTAATATCAACTATATCTTGAACAATAGCATTTCCTGTTGGAAGTTTTCCTGCTCCTTGTCCATAAAACTTAAGTTCTCCAATAAATGAGCCATCCAAAGTAATAATATTATTATTTAATTCAACAGCTGCTTCCTGTGAACCTTTATCAAAAACAGATAGCATTACTGAAGTTTCATACTTACCATCGGCAACATTAGTTTCACCAATATATTTCACAGCATAGTCATATTTTTTCAGATAATCAATATCATTTTTTGTTATGTTTCTCATAGAATATGTTGGGAAGTTTGGTTCAATATGAATATCAAATGCTAAAGCATTGCTTAATATTATTTTATTGATAACATCTCCACCATCAATATCAGCACTTGGATCCGCTTCTGCATACCCTAATTCTTGAGCTGTTTTTAAAGTAGAATCAAATTCTTGTTCATTCCTATACATATTGTCTAAGATATAATTACTAGTTCCATTAAATATTCCATATACTCTGTTAATCTCATCAACACGTCTAGTTCTTTCTAAATTAACTAACCATGGAATACCACCACCAACACTAGCTTCAAAAATAAACTTAACATTGTTTTCTTTAGCTAAAGAAACGAATTCATCTAAATATTTTGCAGCTACAGCCTTATTGGCAGTAACAACATGTTTCCCACTCTCTAGACTTCTTTTAATAAATTCATACGCAGGATTTAATCCTCCTAAACACTCAACTACTACTGATATTTCATTATCATTAATAATTTCATTTATATCATCAGTAGCAAGGTGCATTTTATCACGACTTCTAGCAAAAACACTTTTTACTTCTATATTCTTTAATTCTTCACTCTTACCGTTTGTAATAATTTCATAAACTCCACTTCCAACAGTTCCGTATCCCAAAATTGCTACTTTCATACACTTTTCTCCTATCATTTTTTATTTTTAAGTATGTTTAATAATTTATATATATCTTCTTTTCAACTATATTTATCATAAATTTTTGAAAAAAGTAAGGAAACATAGAACTTGAGAAACAAGAATTTAGTACAGGATTTGGCTGATAAAAAGCTAGGTTCTGGCAAACGAATTAAAATAATCATTGCGATTATAGCGGTGATTTTAATAGGTGTGGGCGCATTTGGTGGCTATAGATATAGTGTTGCAACGACTTTCCCAAAAGGGGTTAAGGTTGATGGTGTGGATGTGTCTGGACTTAAGGCTGATGAGGCTGTGCAGAAAATTACAGATGCTAATAATTCATTTACAATAGAAGAAGATGGACAGGAGCCAAAGGAAATAAAGACATCGTTTACTTACGATATTAAGTCATCTGTTCGTGCCAAGATTGGAATATCCTCGATTGACCCAAGAGTCTTATTTGGAAAAGGTGTAGACTATAGTGTTTCGCTCAAGAGTGACGGGGGAATTGAGGAGTCAGCTAAGATTATTGGTGAGGCCGTTCCTGATGCTAAGGGTGTAAAGTATACGGAAGATGCTTATATCGATTATAACAATATGAAGATTGTTCCGGAAGTTCAGGGAGACAGTGTTGATTTTAACAAAGTAGCAAAGGAGATTGCTGATAAAAAGGCTGCTGATTACAGGTTTAAAAAGTATAAGATGGACCGTAAGAGGCTTATCTCTGAACCTAAAGTTACTACAGAATCACTTAAGGACGAGTTTGAATTTGCAAAGAAGTATATTTCAAAGCCCCTATATCTAAATACTATCACGGGAACGTTGTATGAGGTTGAGCCGAATTCACTTGCTAAGGTCATCCTATATACTAAGGAAGGACCTAAGTACAGTAAGGAAGGAGCTAAAGAGGTTGCTAAAGGAATCGCAGAAAAGTATGCAGGAAATACTTTAACTGTTAAGACCCTTGCAGGTGATAAGACGTTATATAACAGTGCGCTTAAACTCGATGTAGATGTTGATAAGACAGCAGATTCTATTCTTGATGCTGCTAAAAATGGCAAAACAGGTTCAATTGTAACTGATAAAGCTGCGGCAAGCGGTGTTGGATCTCATCTTGAGATTAATCTAGCTGGGCAGTATGTAAAGTACATCAAGAATGGAAATGTAGTGTTTAGTTCTTCAATTGTTTCTGGGGGTCCTGGACACAGAACTCGAACAGGAATCTTTAGAATCAACAGTAAGATGCGTAATGTGACACTAAGAGGACGCAACGACGATGGTTCGGACTACGAATCGCCTGTTAACTATTGGATGCCTTTTGATGGTGGAAATGGTCTTCATGATGCTAACTGGAGAGGGGCTTTTGGCGGAGGTATTTATATATCAAACGGATCGCACGGCTGTGTAAATATGCCGCCTGCGATGGCTGCCCAATTATTCGGTATCATTCCTACCGGCACTATAGTTTACGTATATAACTAAATGTATATGTAACAGCTTATATACCGATGTATTAAGTAAATTATTAAAAGCGAAAAAGCACCAGCTATCAATGATAATACATTGGCATCTGGTGCTTTTAGTTACAATAAAATCATATTTAATTATAAGTGCTATGATAGCGCACTGTACGCATTGAAGTTCATCCAGTGTTTTCTACTTGTTCTCAAGAGCTTTCTTGACTCTATGAGTTCTTAGTGGGGAGTAGATTATTCCCAGACTAAAATTGTACGCCAGAAAAGCATACACAGAGTAAAAAGCGTGTGCGTGTTTTGATTTTAAAGTCTCACCACGAACGACACCGCCACAACTGATTGAGTTATCTTTCGCATCAGAAGCTTTACGAACAGCTGAAATTAAATCGTCACAGCAGTTTATATCATCAGAGAATAGGGTGTATCCCATGCCTACGTATTTGTAGTCGTGTGAATCTGAACCACCGAACATCGGCTTCTTGAAATCCTTGGCAAGAAGCTGAGATAAGTCATTTGCAGTCTCTGTCTCGCAAGCATTGAACCCTTCTATAAAATCAAATTCCTTAACCAGATTTTGATTTCGCTTAAGGGTCTTAAATAGCATAGCGCTTGAGCTCTTGGTTCCAAACGGGTGAGCAGGACCGACGATTCCGCCGAGTTGATGAACGGTGTGAACTAATTTTTCAACCTTCATTCCGCGCATTGTAAGGGCCTTCAGATGAACCCCATCAGGCATAATAACAATAAAGTGGCCCGCGTCTCTGGTATCATACTCGATTCCTCTTATAACTCTAAATGTACTATCTGGATTTTCAACCTTCCATCTATTATAGCCTCGGTAAGAATCGTGGTCAGTGACGAGCATTCCATCGTATCCCTTTGCGGAGAGCATCTCGACATATTCAGAGATTCTGACCTTGGCATCTATTGAGCCATATCTTGTATGGCAGTGCATATCAAATTTTAGCAATAATCCATCCCTCAAATCGTAAATTGCTATGATTATATAACTCAAGTATGTCAACTCTGTGTAGAAATTGGAGTGTATCTAAGTATCTTAAACAGTCCAAAACAACACAAAGCTTCTATTCAAAAGACGTTTTGATTACATTGGCATCTTCGTCGATTGAGTCAAGGTATATAACTGGCAGGTAGTTTGAAATTTTCTTTTTAACTGGTTCCCTTGATGCAATTGCAACACCTGCACCGCCTAGAATGGCCATCACAAAATCCATAGCCCTAATTTGGCCACGCTTTTCAATTCTGCCCTTATTAATGTCCAGGTAGAAAAACAGACTGAGAAAAACAGAAGTAACCACCGCACATATTGCAGTGATAACCAGTGCATTTTCTGTTATAATATTCTCCATTGCTTCAGGACCTCTGACACCGGCAAAGATACTAAATAAAACTCCCATCAACATTCCAAGAGAAAGCTGGATTGCTGTATAAATAAGTATCGGATAAAGACATATCCATAATGTATAAAAAAATTTCTTCATTTCCTTAGTATATCCTATATCAATAAATAAGCCAATAAAAATTGTATTAAAATTAATTTTACACAAAAAAAATACCCGTAAAGACGGGTATTTAAAAAATAATTCTTACTCACTTCTAAGTGCATCTATCGGATTTAAGCTTGCAGCTCTCATAGCCGGCATATATCCGAATATAAGCCCTATTGCTACGGATACACTGAATGAAATTATAACCGCATTGATATTGGCAGGTGATGAAATATTCATAAAACTGCCAATAGTAGGACTGGCAATGCAACCCAGTACGATTCCAAGCGAACCACCCAGTGTACTTGTAACCAAAGCCTCTATAACAAACTGCTGCAGTATAACACCCTTTCTGGCTCCA
>NZ_CALHTQ010000123.1 GCF_938039775.1 uncultured Mogibacterium sp.
TTGTAAATAATCGCGACAAATAGAGGTAGCATCATGCTACCTCCGATAATAAATTGCAGTTTTCCGATTATATTGATAACTCGTTTATACATGTCGCTTACTTTAAAATATTAAGTCTAATATTTGGTTTAAATAGTTTTTCTACAAATCCGATGTTGGAAATCATGCAGACAATAGTAACTCGATCTCCGGGTTTTATCTTCGTATTACCGTCAGGAATGATAGTTTCCATTCCGCGATGAATGGCCGCTATAATTATATAATCAGGCAGATTCATGTTTTTTAGCGGAATATTAATCATACTCATACCTTCCTGAGCATAAACTTCCATGAGTTCAGCCTGACCTTGGAGTAGCACAGATGAGATAACCTTTTTTGCACCTCTGATAAGTCTCAAAACGGTGGAGCAGCTGATATCCAAAGGGTTGAGTACTACATCGATACCGAGTTTTGAGATTAAATCTGTGTAGCTATCATGACTTACCTTTGAAATTACATCTTCAATGCCATGCGTCTTAGCCATTAACGCAAGAAGGAGATTCTCCTCATCATAACCAGTTGCCGTTACAAATGCATCCATCTCGTCCATATCTTCCTCTTTTAAGAGTCCAATATTGGAACCATCTCCATTAAGTACCATTACATTTTCAAGCTTGTTTGCCAAGTAATGGCATCGAGTCTTGTCCTTCTCGATAATCTTAACGAAAACACCGTACTCTGAAAGCCTTGAAGCTAGATAGTATCCAGTCTTTCCCCCACCGATTATCATTACTTTTTGCACTGATGAGTGTCTCATCTTAGTGTGAACACGGCTAGCTAAATCGAAAACATTTTCTTTCTCTCCAATTAAATAGAGTAGGTCGTGGGCTTCAATTATTGAATTACCGTGTGGAATAATCATCTTACCTTTACGAGAGATGCCTACCATAAGCATATCTGGCATGATTGTACGAAATTCAACAAGCGACTTCCCTATAAGCTGTGGTTTTTTGTCAGCCTCAAACTCAATAAGGGCGATGCTTCTTGATGTAAATATTCCATTGCTGAGAGTGTATTTCTCGACTAAATATCTATAAATTTCAGACGTGATAAGAAGGTCAGGGTTGATGAGCATATCGATATTATAGTGCTCCCTTAAAAAGTCAAGCTGGTTCATATGCTCTGGCTCTCTAACTCTTGCAATAACACGCTTGCATCCAAGAATTTTAGCAAACGAAGCGGTAAGAATATTAGTGTCGTCTGAAGTGGTAGTCGCTATGAGAAAATCGAATGATTTTACATTGATCTTATTGAGTGTTTCGATAGTCTTCGCATCACCAAGAACTGTAAAAACATCAAACTGCTGAGAAAGCATATCTAGTTTTTTTTCATTATTATCAACAACTGTAATATCGTAATCTCCATCGAGCAGGGCTTCAGTAATTCTGATTCCTAGCTTTCCGGCACCAATAATCGCAATCTTCATTTCGCCATCCTGTTCAAAAATTTAAAATATAGATTAAATAGCCAATCCAATATATAATGTATTCTGTTATCAGTTCAATAGAGAATTATAATTCAATCAGATTACATTTGCAATTGAGTTATTACTTTTAAGCTGAAATTTCAAGTAAAAGTACTTAAAGAGGTATAAATGGGTATAAAGATTATCGGATTAGATTTGGATGGCACCACGCTAGGAAGTAACGGGAAGCTCCCAGAACTAAATAAAATTGCGATAGAACGTGCAATTGCAGCAGGGATAAACGTTGTCGTGGCAACTGGACGCGTTATCACAGCAGTTCCTGAGGATATAATGAACATAGAAGGGCTGAGATACATAATATCTTCTAATGGCGCACATGTCCGAGATTTGAGGCGAGGTCATGATGTTTATTCTAGCTTTATAGAACCTGATGTAATTAAGCGAGTGGTGGCGCTTGCAAAAGAAAAGAATCTTTATCTAGAAGCTTTCCACGATGGTAAAGCGTACATAGATGCCGAGCTTTATCATGATATCGATGTAAATGGAAGTATATATAGGAAGCGTGAATACGTTCTTAGAACAAGGAATCCGTTAGATGATATTTTAGGGTTTATGCTCGATAACTCAGCAGAAATTGAAAATATAAATATATTCTTTGAAGATATGGGAAAACTAGAAGAAATTCGTAATATTGTAAGTTTATATAATGATGCAAATATTACGTCGTCCCTACCTAATAATATCGAAGTGGGAGGTCTTGGATCTAGCAAGAGTATAGCACTAGCTGAGCTGATGAAAATATTATCTATAGATAAATCTGAACTCATGTGCTGCGGTGATGCGGCGAATGATATTCCGATGCTTCAGCTTGCCGGAGTGGGAGTGGCAATGGACAATGCATGGGACATTGTTAAAGCGCATGCTGATTATGTGACGGACACAAACATCAATGGAGGAGTCGGAAAAGCAATACTAAAGTTCTGTTTTGACGAAGAAGTGTAAAATATTCAATATATTAAAATCAATGCATACAGACTGAAAAAACGTTATTTTCAGCACTGTATGCACTTTTTGTGTAATCATAATGAAACTTAAATCTCACCATGATACAAAAGTGTTAAAGATAGATGTAAAAATGTGTAAGTAAAGATGATATGGAGGAAGTATGAAGTATAACAAGGAAGTTGGCAATATAGGAGAAAGTATGGCCGCAGATATACTTGAAAAGCAAGGGTATGAAGTAATTGCGAGAAATTATGCATGTAAATTTGGAGAGATAGATATCATTGCTATAGATATTAGAGAAAAGGTACTTAGCTTTATCGAAGTAAAGACAAGAACTAGTAATAAGTATGGCTATCCAGCACAAGCAATATCACATGACAAGATACGGCATATTAAGAATGTTGCGAATTATTTTTTACGTGAACATAAAGATTTTGGCAATTATAATGCTAGATTTGACGTCGTAGAAATTGAGTGTAGAGTTAATAAAAATTGCTTTTAGAGGTGAATATGCTTTCAACAGTAACAAGTGCAATAATAAGAGGAATTAATGGTCAGAAGGTAACAATTGAGACGTGTATTAGTAACGGCCTGCCTAATTTCAGTATAGTTGGATTAGCTTCAAAATCAGTAATAGAATCACGAGAGAGAATACGAGCAGCCATCATTCATTCGGGTTACGAGTTTCCTCATGGGCATATAACTATCAATTTATCGCCTGCAAATTTAAATAAAAATGGCAGTCACCTTGATTTATCAATTGCCATAGGAATTTTATCAAGTATGCTCATCGTTAATAACAAAAAGGCATATTCTTATGCAATTATCGGAGAGCTATCTTTATCAGGTCAAGTTATGCCAGTTGACGGAGTGCTACCAATAGTTATTTCACTTCGAAAATTAGGGATAAATAAGTTTATTCTGCCGACAAAGAATGTTAAAGAAGCAATGATGGTTGAAGATGTATCGATAATCGGTGTAAATAAGTTAGAGGATGCGATCAACGTTATCAATAATGAGGTTAAGGAATATGTAAAACCTTCAGAAGATGAAGCGGTAGGGTTAAATATAGATAATCTTGACTATGCAGATATAAGCGGACAAGAATATGCGAAGAGGGCGCTAGTAATAGCGGCAGCTGGAGGACATCCAATGCTTATGATTGGACCTCCAGGATGTGGTAAAACAATGCTTGCAAAACGTATGACTGGTATTATGCCACTAATTACAAAAGATGAACTTCTTGAAACTACAATCATTCATTCTGTAGCAGGACAGCTCAATAAAGGTAAAAATTTCATTAATGCTAGACCTTTTAGGTCTCCACACCATACAGTTACAAGGGCTGCGCTGCTTGGAGGTGGACACTATCCAATCCCCGGAGAGCTTTCATTAGCCCATAATGGAGTATTATTTCTAGATGAATTCTGTGAGTTCGACATAGCACAGATAGAAGCACTTCGCCAGCCTTTGGAGGAGCATAAGATAGTAATAGCAAGGCAAGGTTCTGTGTATGAATTTCCATGTAATTCTCTAGTTATTATGGCTGCAAATCCTTGTCCATGCGGATTCTTTGGTAGCGAATCAAAAGAGTGCACATGTACACCTTCAGAAATTGCTAGGTATAGAAGACGAATGAGTGGTCCGATTCTAGATAGGATTGATATACAGCTAAATATGCACGAAGTGAAATATAATGATTTAGAACTTTTAGATAAAAAAGATAACAAAACACTGAATA
Organism: uncultured Mogibacterium sp.; assembly: GCF_938039775.1. The sequence continues at coordinate 4,212 of NZ_CALHTQ010000123.1, forward strand.
GTAAAATTATGCGGTCTATGGTTAATGAAGCTGTGATGTTTTCTGAAATACAAGGTAGGGGGCGAAAGTGTGGAAATATTCCGGATAATCAAATTAGAGAGGCTTGTAGGATAGATAAAACGGGGCGTGCATTTTTAGAGAACGCATATAACTCACTCAATCTATCACCGAGGAGCTACATGCGCACACTAAAGGTCGCTAGAACGATAGCAGATATAGAAAAGTCTAAAGATGTTAATATTTCACATTTAGCAGAGGCCCTCAGTTATAGGTGCAGTGAAGTTAACAAGGAGCAGGCTTAATAATGAATAGATTTTATAATGATGAAATTAAAGTAATTGATAAGGATTCACTACTTTATCCTGAGAAGTTAAAAGCTATAAAAAATCCCCCAGATATTTTATATTGCATTGGAAATACTAGTCTATTATCAAGAAAATCGGTTGCAGTAATAGGATCAAGGAAATATACTCTGTACGGCAAAATAGTTGCTCAAATGGTCGGAAAAGAACTCGCGAATGCTGGTATTCCTGTTGTTTCTGGCCTTGCGTATGGAATAGATAGCTTTGCCCATGAAGGTACTGTAAATGCAGGAGGGAAAGCAATTGCTGTTCTTGGAACAGGGATAGACGTTATTCATCCAGCTAGAAATATATGGTTATATAATAAAATTGCAGCAAGTGGATTAATTGTCTCTGAATATCCGCCAGGAACTCCCGGTGCAAAGTATACCTTTCCTCAGCGTAATAGAATTATCAGTGCAATTTCAGAATCTGTAGTTATTGTAGAAGCAGGTCTCAATAGCGGTTCACTAATTACTGCTGATTTTGCCAATGAGCAAGGCAAAAGCATATATGCTGTACCTGGAAATATAAATAGTCAATTCAGTGTAGGAACTAATAAACTAATTAAAGATGGTGCAATACCAATGATAAGTATCAGTGATATCGTTTCAGACATCAATGGTAGTGAATATACTCTGCAAAATATAGAAAATTCTCTTGGAATGGATGAATTAGAGATTTACAAGGAAATTCAAAAATCTAGTTGTTGCTCTATTGACAGTATTGCACACAATCTCAACAAAAACGCTGGGAAAGTGAGTGCTATACTTACTATGCTCGAGATTAAGGGTGTCATTATGACTTATGGAGGCAAAGTATTTCTTGCAAAATAAAATCTCAAGGTTTATGATGAACTCTAATATTGTAGA
>NZ_CALHTQ010000124.1 GCF_938039775.1 uncultured Mogibacterium sp.
TATCACAGGCCGCAAGAAGAACGTAATCGTACTGATGAATGGAAAGAACGTATTCCCTGAGGAAATCGAGCAGGAGCTAAATGTACTTCCATACAAAGAAGAGGCGATTATCGTCGGTATTCCGAGTGCTGAGGATGAGCGTGACCTCGTAGTTACACTCAAGCTCGTGTATAATCCTGAAGAATTTGAAGGTAAGACACCAGAAGAAATCAACGCGATAGTAAAGGCTGATGTTGAGAAAATCAATGACAAACTTCCTCCGTACAAGAGAATCAAGAGAGTATACACAACTGATGAACCTATGGAGAAGACAAGTACCCAGAAGGTAAAGAGATTCGTTGAGACTCAGAAGATTATCGACGAAGAGAAGGCTGAGAAGCTTCGCAAGGAAGAGGCTAAGGCTGAAGCTGATACCGAGGCATAAAGGAAGATGTAGTCTTGGTATTAGAAAATGCATTATAGTATTTGCTATACGAGGCTGAAATATTAAGAAAAAAGACCGAGAGTAAATCCTCGGTCTTTTGTATGTCATAGTTACTTGCTTGGTCTGACTTATGCGTCGATTAGAAGCTCAGCAATCTGCACTGCGTTAGTTGCAGCACCCTTACGAACCTGGTCTCCTGCGCACCATAGGTTGATGCCGTTCTCGCATACAAGATCACGTCTGATGCGTCCAACGAATACGATGTCCTGATCGCTAGTATCGATTGGCATTGGGTAGCTAAGTGATTCAGGATCATCTACGAGCTTACAGCCTTTAGCACTTGCGATAGCCTTTCTAACGTTATCAAGCTCTAGTCTATCTTCTGTGATTACGTTTACAGAGATTGAGTGCGAACGTTCAACAGGAACTCTTACGCATGTGCAAGATACCTTTAGCTCAGGAAGGTGAAGGATCTTACGACCTTCGTTCTGAAGCTTCATTTCCTCAGATGTGTAGAGGTTGTCTCCAAAACCACCAATCTGCGGAATTAGATTAAAAGCGATCTGGTGCTGGAATACCTTTGGCTCTATTGAGCTACTCTCTCCATCTAGTACCTGCTTCGTCTGCTCGAATAATTCAATCGGTCCACCTGCACCAGCTCCGCTCACTGCCTGGTAAGTCGAGGCATAGAGACCCTTGATAGGGGAGAGCTTATTGATTGCGTTTATAGCAACAAGTGTGATTATAGTCGAGCAGTTTGGGTTCGCAATAATTCCACTATGCTTAAAGGCGTCCTCTGGATTAATCTCTGGAACAACTAGAGGTACGTTATCATCGAGCCTATATGCACTAGAATTATCAATATACGTAGCCCCTGAAGCCTTAATTGCATCGGTAAATCTAATTGAAATATCGTTCTCCGCTGCACCTAGCACGAAGTCTAGACCTTCAAACGCATCTTCGGTTGCCTCCTTAATTACGACAGTTCCGTATTTCTCCGTTACGATCTCTTTACCAGCGCTTCTCTTGCTAGCTAGAAGTCTGAGCTCTGATAGAGGGAAGTCCCTCTCCTGTAGAACCTTGAGCATTTCCTGTCCAACGGCGCCAGATGCACCGAGTATCCCTAGTCTATATTCTTTCATATTTTACCTATTGGAATCCGTCAGATTCCAACCCCCTTTCTTATTATTTTGCAAAACTCTCGTAGAGTACACGAATTGCTTTCTCAAAATCGTCGTTAAATACACCAATCATGATATTGATTTCATCTGCACATTGCTCGATTATACGAATATTGATTTTATTTACTCCGAGTGCACCGAACAGCTTACCAGATATACCAGTCTTATATGCCATCTGTCTGCCGACAATTGCAATCATGCTGATTCCTTGGTCGATTTCCGCGTCTACGCCGCATTCCTTCTTGATGGCAGCCAGCACATTATACTTACACTTCTCGAGCTTGGATGATGGTGTGATGATAGAAAAGCTATCAACACCGCTAGGAATCTGAGAGATAGGCACATCGAACTGCTCGCAGATATCTAGTACCTTGCGCAGTGTATGTAAGTTCTCTCCGATATTCCCCTTTGCAATCTTAATCAATGAGAAATCACGTTTACCGGTAATTCCGGTGATGAATCGATTGCTTTCCTCGGGAGTTTCTTCTCCAAAGCTCTCGCGTATGATTGTACCTGGATTTTCAGGCTCGTTAGTATTTCTGATATTAAGTGGAATATCCTTGGCGCGAACAGGGAAGACTGTATCCTCATGGAGAACAGCTGCTCCCATGTATGAGAGCTCTCTGAGCTCTGCGTAAGTCACATGAGCGATGCTCTTTGGATTTTTAACTATGCGCGGATCTACCATAAGGATACCGCTAACATCTGTCCAGTTCTCGTATACAGCCGCATCGAGAGAAGCTGCTGCTATTGCACCTGACACATCTGAGCCACCACGGGAAAATACCTTAATATCTCCATTCGGCAGACTTCCGTAGAAGCCAGGAATTACAATCTTGCTATATACCCCGAAAATCTCCTTGAAATTCTGCTCGGTCTTCTCCATATCCACATCGCCATTATACTTAAAGCTTATGAGGTCTGCAGAGTCCACGAACTGGTATCCTAGATATTCAGCCATTAGTTTAGCATTTAAGAACTCTCCCCTTGAAGCTAGGTAATCCATGGAAATATTTTTGTTGAGCTTATTCCTGATAATCTCAAACTCGTAATCTAAATCCAGCGATAATCCGCATTCAGAGCGGATATCCATGTAGCGCTGCTCAATCATCTCGAAGATGCTGTCGTACGACACATCATACTTGATATGAGCCTTCACTAAGTAGAGGAGGTCTGTGACCTTATTGTCATCGGATGAGCGACGACCTGGTGCCGATACAACGACCACTCTGCGGTCAGGATCCTGCTCAATAATTTTCTTTACTTTGGCAAACTGTACACCATCACTTAGCGATGAGCCGCCAAACTTTGCAACTTTAATCATTCGTGTATATTTACTCCCTTATTCCTGCCATGAAGAAGTGCTCGTCGCTGCTTTCGGCAGCTAGCTTATGTGCCTCAGTAACGCTTATAGCCTCTGTAATCTTGCATGAACCATTTTCTCTTACATAATATCTGTGGGACTCAAGGCTATTGTCGATAGAAATGTCGCATGCCTTGCTCTTTTCAGAAAAATTCCAGCCCCTCTCTACATCGATAACATCCTGAATTACCGATGTTCCGGTAGGGTATTTGCCAGCTCCCTGACCGTAGAAGCTTAATGTGCCTATGTTATTGCCTGTTAAGCTGATTAAGTTATTGTTAGCAGGCACTGCGGATTCTAGTGCACCTCTACCAACTAAAGTAGGCTCAACGTATGCGTAAGCGCCTGACTCAGTTTGACCTGCGTTCATGAGCAGCTTGCATGTATATCCATGGTCGTTAAAGTACTTGATATCGCCAGCTGTGATGTTCTGTATTCCAAATACAGGAACATCCTCCTCTGAGATACTTGCCCCAAAGGCAAGGTTTGCTGAAATTACGCACTTGCGCTGTGTGTCAAAACCTCCGATATCAGCAGTCGGATCCTTCTCGGCATATCCGAGCTCCTGAGCCTTTGCCAAGATCTCAGTAAAATCAACAGGCTCGTTGTGCATGGTGTCGAGAATGTAGTTGCAAGTACCGTTAACGATTCCGCTTATAGACAGTATCTCGTCACTTCTCGACTGACGCTTCAAATTGAATAGCCATGGGATGCCGCCACCAGCAGAAGCTGTGTAGCGGAACTCTACACCGTGCTCACTAGCTAGAGCGTGCAGCTCGTCCCAGTATGCCGCAACAAGATTCTTATTAGGGGTTACTACGTGCTTGCCATTCTTAAGTGCCTCTGATACGTATTCGTAAGCTGGATGTAGACCACCGATGCACTCTGCAACTAGTTCAATCTCCTTGTCCTGCAAAATATCCTCATAATCAGTAGTCACCACATCACCGAGCTCTGCTATCGGTCTTTTGTATAGTACACGTTTTACTTCTATATTATCAGCAGTCTGTGCGACTTCGTATGCGCCGCTACCAACTACTCCGTATCCGAGAATTGCAATCTTCATATTATATACTCTTTAATCCTCTCTATGTCCTTGTTTTGGTATCAAGTGTCCTTGTATGAAAAACACTTGTATTCCTACGAGGAATAATGTATCATAAAAACACAAAATACGCAACAGAAAAGAGAGATAAAATGTTGAATTATATAAGCACAAGAGATGTGAATCACAAGGTTTCTTCATCACAGGCAGTGCTCGACGGACTTGCCACAGGTGGAGGACTTTACGTACCTGAAGATTTGGCTGAGCTCAAGCTAGATTATAAGGAAGTAATTGCCGAGGACTATCGCGGTATGGCAAAAAAGGTATTTGGAAAATTCTTTCCTGACTACGGAGAAGAGCTTATAGACGATATCGTTGAGAGAAGCTATAGGGATAAGTTTACAACAGAGGAAATCACTCCGCTGGTAAGCGTTGATGACAGATACATACTAGAGCTGTTCTGCGGTCCGACTTGTGCGTTCAAGGATGTTGCACTCTCTGCACTTCCTAACCTAATGTCAGAGGCGGCAAAGCTCAATGATTTTCAGGATGAAATTTTAATTTTGACAGCTACAAGTGGAGACACTGGTAGTGCGGCGCTTCACGGCTTCTCGGATGTCCCTGGTATCAGAATAGCAGTATTCTATCCTGATAAAGGTATTTCAGAGACTCAGCGACTACAAATGGTTACTCAGTCTGGTGCCAATACAAAGGCGTTCGGCGTGAGAGGCAACTTTGATGACGCACAGTCTGGTGTTAAGAGATTATTTCAGGAGATTCCTAGCCCTTGTGAGGGAGTTTCGCTATCTAGTGCTAATTCCATCAATATAGGAAGGCTCGTTCCGCAGGTAGTCTATTATTTTGCTGCTTATAAGAAACTCATCGATGAGGGAGAAATCAAACTAGGAGATGCTGTTGACTACACAGTTCCAACAGGAAACTTCGGAGATATCATGGCGGGATACCTCGCTAAGCAGATGGGACTACCAGTTGGAAGGCTAATATGTGCTTCCAACAAGAACGATGTTCTGACAGAGTTCCTAGAGACGGGACACTACGATAAGAAGAGAGAGTTTTATAAGACATCCTCACCGTCGATGGATATCCTAGTATCAAGCAATCTTGAGAGACTGCTGTTCTTCGTATGCGGTGCAGAGAAGACTAAGGAGTACATGAAGTCGCTTGCTGAGACGGGTGAGTACCAGATTAGCAATGAAGAGCTAGCTAAGATTAAGAATGATTTTGTCGGATATGCATGCTCAGATGAGGAAGGTTCAGCAGCTATAGGTAGACTGTTTGAGGAGACTAGCTACGTTATGGATACACATACGGCAATCGCATGGGCTGCATCCGATAGAGATTTAAAAGAAGGATCATCGGCAAAAAATGTAGTTCTATCAACCGCTTCTCCGTATAAGTTCACTGGTGCCGTGCTTGCGGCGCTTGGAGAAAAAGCTTCTGGAGATGACAGAGCGGACATGGAGAGGCTTGCTGAACTCACGGGAACAGAGATCCCTAGTCCTCTTCGTGTAATATTCGAGAGAGAAGTTAAGCATAAGGACATAATTGATGTTGACGAGATGAAGGCTAGAGTTGTGCAGTATGCTTGTGAGGGTAAGGAGTAGAAGGTGGATAGCAGATATCTTATAGTAGATAAAAAAATCCTTCCTGAATACTTCGAGAAAGTCGTTGAGGCCAGCAGGCTACTTGCTGAATGTGAGGTTCCTGACATCAGCGAGGCTGTGCGCACAGTTGGAATTTCACGCAGTACGTACTACAAGTATAAAGATTATGTGATGGAGCTAAGTGCCAAGAAGACAAGTAAGAGGGCGATTATCTCTATGCAGCTTCGCCATGAGGCAGGCGTGCTAGAGAAACTGATTCGCGTGATTGCGAGCCATTCTTATAGCATTTGGACTATTAATCAAAGCCCGCCTGTGAACAACATTGCGACCGTTATGATTGCGCTTAATATGGATGATGCAACATGCGGTCTTGAGCAACTCATCCTCGATATGAGGGAGACGGAAGGTATAAAAAAAGCTAATCTTATAGGCGTAGAATAGAATTTTTCAATAGCAAACCCGTATGCAATGCTGTTTGTTTGACACAATATTACAAATAATATAGTATTTAGATTAGCTAACAGGAGTGTTTCATTAGCGAGGCGCTCCTTTTTATTTAAGGGTTAGTGGAGGAAAGATGGATTTTAAGCAAATTGAAGCTTTTGTAAATGTTGTTAGGTTTAAGAGCTTTAGTCGTGCGGCGGATGCGACATTCTTTACCCAGCCTACTATCAGTACGCATATCAGCTCGCTGGAGAAGGAACTTAATACTAAGCTACTCGATAGAAAGGGTAGAACTGTTGAGATGACGCCTCACGGTCAGAAGTTCTATCAGTATGCCGTTGAGATGGTTAATGCTAGAGCTCAGGCTATTGAAGCGCTCGATAATGGAGATGATAATCTTGACGGGGTTTTGGAGCTACAGACTTCTACAGTGCCAGGAATTGCTTTCTTGCCTGAGATAATCCGTAAGTTTACAGACGCTCATCCGTTCACGCAGTTCTACATAGAGATGAATGACAGTAAAGCGACAGTTGAAAGTCTTCTAGAGAGACGTGGTGAAATAGGATTCGTCGGTGAGTATGTTGCTGAGCCAGGTATTGAGGTTCATGAGATTTTTCATGACCGTCCAGTGCTAATTGTGCCAGGAACGTATGATACCGATAAGGATTCCATCACCCTCGAAGAGATGTCTAAGCTCCCGCTTATATGGAGGGAGAATGGCTCAGCTACTCGTAAGTCGTTTGAAGATACAGTTGCATCGAAGGGCTTCGATAAGAATAACTTTAGAGTTATTTCCAGAACTAATGATCTTAACCTAATCATGCGTCTCGTTGCAAATAATGTTGGAGCAGCGATACTTTCCGAAAAGACAGTTAACAAGGTCGTAAGATCGGATGAGTTCAAGGTGCTTAAGATTGAAGGCTTTGACAAGCTGCGTAGCTTCTATATGATTACGCTCAAGAATGTATTCCTCTCACCAGTTGCAGAGGCATTTAGGAAGTTCGTTCTTGAGAATGCAGAGCAACATAAGTAAGATTATCAATTGATATTAGGTAATAGATTTTAATACAAGCGTAAAAAAGCAGGAAGACGATACTATTCGCTTCCTGCCTTTATTTTGCGTTTGCGTCTCGCTTCAGATTTGAGTTGTTTTGCGAGAAGAGTTACCTGTTCAGAATCTCGATGTAGTGCGATGTGCGCTTCTTGAATCTTCCGATAACTGCGTTTTCGCAGCCTTTCTCACCGAGCTGATACTGAAGTCTCTCAAGCTCTGGCTCCTTGACAGCAAGAAGAAGTCCGCCGGAAGTCTGTGGGTCGTAAAGCATATCTATCTGCGCCTGCTTTAGACCTACACTGTAGTCGATTACATCCTTTTCAAGGTATGTCATGTTGTTATGGGCACCACCTGGAAGAATTCCCTGTGACGCGAACTCAAGTGCATGATCCATCAGAGGTACTCTCTCCGTAAAAATCTCAAGTGTCACATCGCCTGACTTAGCCATCTCAGCACCGTGACCGATTAATCCGAAGCCGGTGATGTCTGTGCAGCCGTTAACCTTTACACCGGCAGTCGCCTCGAAAGCATATCTGTTGAGCTCTGCCATAGACTTGTTGAGAACCTTGCTCTCCG
>NZ_CALHTQ010000125.1 GCF_938039775.1 uncultured Mogibacterium sp.
CGGCAATGCCAGGACTACGCCAGCTCACTTGCATTACGGCGTGTATCTGCCGAACGGCGCGGTGAATCCGTATCCGCTGATTAATCAGAACAGATAGGCCGTCTGAATTAAAGATAGTCTTTTAGATTGTCTTATATTTTGCTTGTTAATTTATTTTTTAATAAGATTTGATGTGTAATCGTTAAGTTTTTGATTTTAGGAGTTAAAAATGAATGGAAGAGTATTATTAGGTTTGCTTTGTATCGTATTTTCTATAGATATTTCTGCTAAACCCAGAAATGTTCCAGCCTCTCAGAGGGATATGCAGCTTAAAGAATTATTATTGATTTTTTCAGACACACAACAGCCTGAAGTAGGCACTGAGGCAGAACGGTATCTACATATTAAAGGGATGAAATGGCTACATAATACGATAAAAAATAAGGAAAATGTTTATAACACTAGTAAGATAAAGCTAAAAATTTTAAAGGATAGTGAAATAACCATATCTGGTAGGAATGGCTATGTCGATTCAATTAATTTGTCAGATTCAGAGCCAAATCAGAAATTTAAAAAAATTTTGGAAGCCAATTTAGGTAAGGGTGTAGTTAAGGAGTTAGTGGGATGTAGAAGCGAATTCATACAAACGGAAAAAGCTTATCAAATTAGTTTTAAAGACAGGGCGGTTATTTATGTGAATGCGGATGCAAATTTTGATTCTGAACCCTTTATGTCCCCGTTATATACACTTTTTCAGTTTAGCTTGACGCGTCCGAGCCATTGGAAGTGTTAATCTAAATATTTAAAATTCAAATTTGTTCTTTGTTTAAGAAAGGCTAATTAAGATGGCAACATATGAGCAAGAGCTTCAAAAAGCACAACAGGAATTAAATAAATGGTTTTTAGGTAAAACTTCAAAGAGCTATGAATCAGGAAGTGGAGGACCTGCAACGATTTCTTCAGGAGTCGGCGACCCTGGAGGTATTTCTTATGGTTCTTATCAATTATCTACTACCAAGGGAACACTTGCAAAATATTTAAAAGATAGTGATAACTATAACCATGCTTTTGATGGATTAAAGCCTAAAACAGAAGAATTCGATCAAAAATGGAAAGAGTTAGCAAATAATGACCCTCAATTTCATCAGTCGCAGCATGAGTTTATTGCTTCAAAACATTATCAGCCCCAGTTGCAAGCCTTAAAGCAGGCGGGGTTTGATTTTTCCGAACGAGGAAAGGCCGTGCAGGACATGGTATGGAGTTTGGCTGTCCAGCATGGGGATTATACTGTGGATAAAATTAAACGAGCACAGGACGAAAGCGGACTTAATTTCAAAACAACAACTGATGCTGAAATAATTGAGGCCGTGTATGATAGTAAATTACGTCATTACAAACAAGATTTTAGGAGTTCTAGTACAGAAGTTAAAGAAGGCGTACGTAGGCGGATTTTATCGGAAAAAGCCGATTTGCTCCGATTAGATAGATATGAAAAATTGCTCGAAGGTCAGCAGCAGGAAAAAGAAAAAAATGCTGATAATGGTATCGAACAACATAAGCCTTTATCAAAATATGAGGAAACCCGCTCGATGCTTCAAGGTTTGCTAAACGATACTGACGGTTCATATGCCAAAAAGCTTCTAGCAAATAATCAGGAAGAAGTTGCTAGTTTTGGCGAGAAAATCCAAGGGCGTATCGAACAAACAAAATTGCAAGAATTGACTGAACGTGAAAGCAGAAATACGCTGCAACAAGAAGAACAACAGCGGAATTTTTCTCGTTCTGTATAGTTTTTGTATGAATATTGGTAATTTAGTCTCCCTATGGAAGTTCAGCCATAGGGAGTTTAGATTGACATGTGAGATTAATAATGAATGAGCTTGATAAGGCTTCAGAGCAAATACAGAATCTTATGATCGATATGGTCATGGTAATGGAAAAATATAAAGAGGATAGTGGAAAAATTGTAGATAATATTCAAAAGGAGCTAGATAGTTCTTTAAGTTATCAGCGAAAAATGATAGTTGATATGGTCAGAGATGACATTCTTCATCAAGCCTCGGTGCAAGTAAAAGCGTATACTCAAAATATGGATGATGCACGGAAACAGATGGTTGATCAGGTGCGTGAATTTAATACTTATTTATGCGCAGTTAAAAGTGAAAACCAAAAAATATTTAGAATGACTGTATTGGGTATGGTACTTACTTTAACTATGTTAGTTCTTGGTGGTATTGCATTGGTTTTCTTCTATTCGAACATTATCTCTCAAAAGAAATTAGAGGCAGATATGCTGAATCGGATTAATAGTTCGGATATTGTGCGTTGCGGAGATAGTTTGTGTGCAAAAACAGGAAAGGTTGGAAATAATGGTTATCGGGTTATTCAACATCGATTTTCAGATAAGTAAACAGTCATTTTATTATTAATTAAAAAAACTATGAAACCACTAGACCTAAATTTCATCTGCCAAACCCTCAACCTTCCGATGCCGTCTGAAAATCAACCCGTTTCACGTATTGTTACCGACAGCCGC
>NZ_CALHTQ010000126.1 GCF_938039775.1 uncultured Mogibacterium sp.
TTTCTCCGATTATTTCTCCTAAAATCTGAAATGCATCATTTGATTCAATCTCAGCTATTTCAAGTGGTTCGTGCATATTTAAAAGTTCTATGCTACGTCCGAGTGATTCATTTGCTCTGACAAGAGCATCCTTATGTCTTTCATTTGTGACTATATTTCCACCTTCACTCTCGACAAGTCCTTCTTTAAAAAAATATTCTATCGCCTCTCGAACTTTTCCGATTCCTCCTATGGTCTTTACAGTTGTATTAACTACACCTTTACAGTTAAGTATGTTTTGAATTCTCTCAATCTCACTCTCAGATATAGTAACTCCAAGGTCTTCTTTATTTACAACCAGAAGTACCTGCTTATCCTCTATATGCTTGGCAATTTCAAAATCCTCATCTTCGAGACTACTACTGCCATCGATAACCATAATCACAAGATCAGCAATATCAATCTGATTCTTAGATCTTTCAATGCCAATCTGCTCTATTACGTCATCAGTATCTCTAATCCCAGCAGTATCAACAATTACAATCGGATAACCCCCGATTGTTGCACTCTCCTCGATCGTATCGCGCGTAGTTCCCGGGATATTAGTTACTATCGCTCTATCCTCCCCTAACAATCCATTCATAAGAGATGATTTTCCAACGTTTGTACGACCAACGAGCGCTAATTTTATCCCTTCTCTTGCAAGCTTGCCAAATTCAGCAGATTTAATAAGCTTGCCTAACCTACCTTGTTGCTTCATAAGTTCCGCTAAGAACTCATCATACGAAACTTGCTCTATGTCTTCATCAGGAAAATCTATATTCACAGCCATCTGAGCTAGCACGTCTTTAATATGATTGCGAATATCTATGATTTCCTTACCAAGGCTACCATTAAGCTGATCAGATGCTATACTAAGTGGCTTTTCACTTCTTGATTTTATAAGATCAATAACAGCTTCTGCTTGAGACAAATCTAGCCTGCCGTTTAGAAAAGCATTTTTAGTAAACTCACCTGAATCTGCAATTCTTGCTCCAGCAGAAATTGCACTTCTTAGGATGAGTCTTAGAGACACATTGCTTCCGTGCGCCTGAAATTCAACCACATCATCACCTGTAAAGGTGTGAGGGGCTTTCATGTATATCGCAACCATATCATCTATGACTGTTCCGTGATTATCAACAGCACGACCATAGTAAACGTGACGAGGGATTACCTCATCGGGACATTCACGATATATACTTCTCATAATTGCCAGTGAATTAGGTCCGCTCACACGAACTATACCTACTCCACCCTCTCCCAGAGGCGTTGCAATTGCAGCAATAGTATCTG
>NZ_CALHTQ010000127.1 GCF_938039775.1 uncultured Mogibacterium sp.
TAGGGGTACATTTGTTAAAATTAAATAAATTCACGTTTAATTTATATTTAGTATGTATATTTTAATATTATTTATTAAGAGAGAGGGAATAATGAATAATCGTTTAATAATAAAAATTAAAACAACGCTTACAGTTTTGTTAATTTCAATTATTTTTGTTGTTTGTTTTGCGTTAGATGCTAGTGCACAGTCAGTACAGAATGCAACTGGTTATATTAACTCCAAGGGTGGTGTAAATGTCAGAACTGGTACTTCGGTATTTACAAGAAAAGTTATGACAATTCCTGATAATAAGAAAGTAAGTATTTCTGAAGTTGTATTTTCATCAAATTCCAATGGAACTGCTAAAGATAAGTGGTACTATATTAACTATGGCGGAAAGTCAGGATATGTCAGATCAGATCTTATCAATAAGGTTGAATATTCTGCAGTTGCAGGTCGTACTTCAGCATCTCTTAATAGCAGACTTGGCGCAGGAACAGGGTTCAAGAGTGTTACAACATTCGGTAAGAATGTTAATCTAACTATACTTTTGAAGGCAAGAGCTAATAAGTCTAACTCTATGTGGTACATGATTAAGTATAATGGTGGTTATAACTATGTTGCCTCTTCTTGGGTTGATATTACTGGAAGCATTTTTTCTAGCAACAGTGGTGGTACTTCTAATAATGCTGGAATCCCTACTCCTAGCCCTGATACAAAACCATCACAGGATAATAATCAATCAAATTCTAATAAACCTGCGAACGGAAATGGTAGCAGTACGGCAAATAACGGCGACGTTACAAATTCTAAAACTAACAATAATAGTAGCGGTAGCAATAGCTCGGGTAATACAAACCAGACAACAAACGATTTTGAAAAATTAATTACAGCTTTTCCAGAGGATTATAAGGTGAAGTTGAGACAGCTTCATGCAGCACATCCAAATTGGAAATTTGTAGCTAAAAATACAGGTGTTGATTGGAATACAGCCCTTTCAAAGGAGAGCCGTGATGGCGTTTCTCTCATCAACGGATCTTATCCTTTGTCGTACAGAGACACTAACAACTATAGTTTTAAGGCAAAGGACCAGACTCGACCTTTATATAAGGGTGCAAGTAAGTCGTCTGGTTCTGTTGGAACTGCAAGCGCAAATACTGATATTATATTGCTTGATGAGGTATTCACCTCTAACAATGGTAGTGATGATGCGAAGTTTACACATATCAAGACGACTGATGGTCAGACTGGATATATACAGGGAAGCGTAACTAATGAGAACTATTCCTTGGAGGTTTTTGGCACTGTTAAAGGTGGATACACTAACATCAGAAAAGGTGCTGGTACTGGGTATGGTAGAGTTGGCGGTGTGAACACTGGAGATAAGATTTCGATTGTTCTGACAGCAAAGGCATCCGATGGTGTAGTTTGGTATAAGATAAAGCATGGTAGCGGGTTCGCGTATATTTGCAGTACGTTTGTTACAGTTGATAAGACAAAAGTTAATAGTAGTTCTGTGCAAAAACAACCGTCCTCCTCTAAGCCTGCAAGTGCAAGTGATGCTCATGTAGTCTATGGAACTGCTAAGAAGAACACAGCATATAGAGTAGGACCATCTGACATATTTAAAGAATCTGGGAACTTAACGTCAGGTCAAAATGTAACTATTATTAACTCAGTAAAAAATATTGATAACAGAAATTGGTATAAGATTGCTGTAAATGGAAATGTATATTATGTTCCTTTTGACACTGTTACGGCTTCAGGAGAAGTAAAGACAGGTGATGCTAGTGTAGCTGGTAAGGTTAGTGACTATCTAAATTACAGATCGTCATATGACGTAACAAGCAAGCCTGCTGGAACATTTTCTAAAAATACGGAGCTAGTGATTACTGGTGCAATTAAATCAGGTAATTACAACTGGTACAGGGTACAGTATAAAGGGACCACATATTATGCTGTATCGAACTGGATTACTGTTACCGATCAGAAGTATAATGGACAGGAAGCGACTGCTCCAGTAGAGGAGAATACGCAGAGTGAGAAGCCTGCAGTAGTAGGAATTGAATCTCTTGAAGGTGTGGGTAGGTTTACTGCATCTGGAACGTATATACCTAAAGATGGATCAACCTGGTTCAATGCTAACACTGAGGTTGTTGGATACTACATGGATCCAAGAAACTTCTTAAATGAAAATAATATATATATGTTCGAAGACCTGTCATACCAGTCGTATCAGTCACATGCAGCTGTATCAAAGATTATCTCAGGAACTGCACTTGAGAGAAATGGATTTATGGCGAGCTGGTTTGTAAATGCAGGTCAGCAGAATGGAATCAGTCCAATTGCTCTAGCAGCAAGGGCTCGTCAGGAAACTGGCGGTGGAAGCATTGCAATTTCTGGATATGTATTCCCAGACGGCAAGTCGGCATATAATCCTTACAATATTGGAGCATACTCAAATGCTAACCCTGTTATGAGAGGCCTTGAATATGCAAAGAAGCAGGGCTGGGATACTAAGCAGAAAGCGGTATTCGGAGGAGCTAAGTTTATAGCTAGCGGATATATAAAGCAGGGGCAGAA
>NZ_CALHTQ010000128.1 GCF_938039775.1 uncultured Mogibacterium sp.
GGGAGCGGGTATCAATACAATATCGACACTCATATACAGTGAAGTGAAAATCGGTATCAGGCCGTCACTATATGCGCTATCAACGATTATATTTTTGATAGCCCTAATCGCACTGTTAATCGTCAATGTGAACAGAGATAAGGAGCCAAAGAGAGCATGAAGAAAAAGTTAATAATTGAATCGTTCCTCGTGCTCCTTATGATCATAATGACTGGATGTAGAAGCGGTGAGAACGGCGAGGTGTACGTTTACAGCTATGGTGACTACTATGATCCAGAGGTGGTCGCCGACTTCGAGGAGGAGACTGGAATCAGGGTAATTCAGGATACTTATGATACTGCAGAGGAGATGTATCCTATCATCAAGAATGGTTCAGCCGATTATGATGTCGTGTGTACGTCAGACTATATGATTAGCAAAATGAAAGATGAGGATTTGCTATATAAGCTGGACAAGAAGAATATCAAGAATATCAAGAACTTAGATACAGATTACATGAAGATGGCCGAGGAGTACGATCCAGGTAACGAGTATTCCATCCCTTATATCGTTGGGGTATCAGGTATCCTTTACAATAAGAATATGGTAAAAGGTAAAAAGATAGACTCGTGGGATGCACTTTGGGATCCAGATTTTAAGAACAATATAGTCATGCAGGACAGTGTTCGTGATGCTTTTGCTATTTCCCTGATGAGACTCGGTTATTCGCCTAATACCACTAATCCTAAGGAAATTGAAGAGGCGAAGAATGCACTTAAAGAACAGAAGAAACTCGTATATAAATATGCAAACGACTCAGCAAGAGATTTGCTTGCAGATAAGTCGGCAGCAATCGGGGTAGTATGGAATGGCGAATACATCTACACACACGATCTTAATAAAGATGTCGAATTCGTGGTTCCGAAGGAAGGCTCCGAGTTCTTTATCGACTCGTGGGTTGTGCCTAAGAGTTCAAAGAACAAACGAAATGCTGAGAAGTTCATAAACTACATGTGCAAGGCGAAGGTAGCGAAGCGAAACTTTGACTACATATATTACACGACACCGAATAGCGCAGCGGTTAGAACTATTCCTTCAAAATACGTCTCAAATCCAGCGGTATTCCCGAGCAAAGATACGATTGCTCGCTGTACGTTGCTTAAAAATCTCGATCCTAATACGACTAAACTCTATAGCGATAGCTGGAAAGAAGTGAAGTCAAAATAAGGTGTGTGAAATTCGGAGATAGATAATGAATGATAGACAGATAAAGGCTTTTGTAGAGGCAGCTAGACTTCTTAACTTTACGAAAGCTGCAGAAAAACTATATGTGCCACAGTCACAGGTTAGTCGCGCGATTGCTGCTCTAGAGAATGAACTAGGGGTGGTACTTTTTGATAGAGAAAACTCCAGAAGCATTAAACTATCCTATGCTGGCGAGAAGTATTATAGCTTGTTCAGAAGATTCGACGCGGATCTAGCCAAGACTAGAGACTCGCTGAGAGATGGTACACATGAGTTAAAGCTTGGATACAATATAGGGTGGAATATATCTCACTTTCTGAACGAGGTTATAGAGAAGTGCAGAGAGACGTATTGCGATTTCTCAGTGAAGATTGAGTGCCTCAGCTTTGAAATGCTCATGAACAAACTTCAGGCAGGGCAGCTAGATGCGGTTCTTTCACTAGATGACTACATGCAGGCTGCTTCTGAAATAGGAATAGAGTACGAGGTTATGACTGAAGTAAAGCGGTCGATTATATATTCGGAGAAACTACTAGGCAAGCAGGTGGTTAGTCCCAAAGAGTTAAAAGATGTTACGATGTTCGTTGCTGAAGATCCAAAACTTCGTGAGATTATCTCGCTCATAGGGTTTAATCTACGTCCTTATAATTTTATTCCTGAAATTGAAGTTGTTCCTAATCTGGAATCTATGTTTGCAAATGTTCAAAATGGAAGAGGCGTTATCCTAGCGGATGAATGGGTAGACATGAGCGGCGGAGAAGAAATTCGCACTATTAGCATCGGCAGCAAGGCAAATGTTGCTCTTGCATGGCACGAAGGAGCTCCGAGCAGAGAAGTTACGTTATTCAAAGATGAGCTGCGTAAATATTTCGAAGACTAAATAATTCTGTATAAATGTCAAAAATGTAGAAGAATAATAGGTATCTATGCAAAATATGCATGGATACCTATTCGTTTTTGGGAGGTTACAATTGTGCAACGTAAGTGATAATCTTTAGACATCAAAAGGCAAGATGTGAGATTCATAAATACAAATTACAAGGAGGGTAAGATGTCTAGAAGAGAAGAAATGATATTTAAGAACACAGAGTTCGTAGGATATTCAGATTTAAACAAGAAGCCAGGCTTCCAGATGGGGATGCACCGCACTAAGGATGGCAGATATTATCTATATACTGCGTGTTTCCGTGATAACGGTTTTAACATCGTCGACGTTACGGATCCTGCAAATCCAGTTGCAAAGTGGGTTGAAGGAGACTGGGTAGGCGAGGTTCACGATGGACAGAGTCTTGCGAAGTTGCAGGTAGCTGAAGGAAAGCTCATTGCTTGTTACGGAGGAACTATGCGAGTTCTTCATGGCACACATGAGCAGCCATACTGGGGTGGATTCAAGATTTATGACATCGAGACGGATCCTCTAAATCCTAAGCTCCTCGGTCAATTCGAATGTGAGGATGGACCTGGAGTTCACCGCAGCTTCTATAATGGCGGAGACTATGCATATATAATGGGTAGCAAGCGTAATTTCAGAGGATATATTTTGAGAATTGTTGACATTTCAGATCCGTCTAATCCAACTGAAGTTGGAAGCTGGTGGGCAGATGGACAGTACCTCGGTAACAAGAAGGCGTCTGACATGCCGGAAGTTGGTACAGAGCCATTCATGAAGCTTCCTAACGGTCATGCAATTACTGTAAAAGATGATGTCGTATATGCAGCTTTCCCTAATGTAGGATTCTGTATGATCGATGTACATGATAAGAGCAGACCTAGACTTCTTGGTAACGTTTCTCTAAACCCTCCGTTCAGCAACGGTCAGTCGGGAGCTGCAGTGCATACAGCTATGCCACTTGGTGATAGGCCTTTTGCCATAGTGACAACGGAAGGTGAGAGAACATGGTATTTCGATAATAACAGAGAAGAAGGCATGTTCCACAAGATTACTAGTCAGCCAATGAATATCATCGGAATGGTTGAGACTGCTGATAAGGAAAATCCAGCGCTCATATCTGTATTCCCATACCCTGAGGTGCCTGAAGAATACAAGAAGTGTCATGGCGAGAACTTCAACATCATCGATGGTCAGAGAGTTGTATTTGGTCCACATAATATGTTCGATGCATTTGGACAGGACTGCTTAGAGAGTAGGGATGACAGAGTGTATAACTGCCACTTCCAGGCGGGCCTTCGTATCTATGATGTCTCAGATCCATTCGTGCCAAAGGAAATTGCGTACTTCATGCCACCAGATCCAGAAGGTACATGGTTTGATATTGAAGAAGGAACGCTATTCCCTGGACCACACGTTGGACATGCTGAGGACTGTATAGTAGATGATAGAGGATATATCTATGTAGACACATATCAGGATGGGCTCTATATAGTTCGCTGTACAGTATAAATAAAATCCTTAAGTTATAGACCGTATAAATATTAATAACCATGCCATTTTAGGTAGCGGCTTCCTTAATTCTGGGGGTCGCTATTTTGTTTAACTTGCTAAAGTTTATTACATTGGGAAATATTGAAAACATTTATATTTATACTAGCAAACACCCATCAATATTGAAATTGTTGATATTCATAAATTCCACTAGATGTACGCAATTTAACTTGTTACAATAGGTTACGGCATATCAAATGACTGATATGTTTTGAAGGTATTGATTAGGAGGTAACAAAATGAAAGTTAATGCAAAGTCAATTGATTTAGCAAAGGTACAGGCTGAGGCTGAGGAATCGTATCGTAAGGGGTTCTTCTGCTGTGAAGCAGTTATGGAAGTTATCATGGATAACTTTGAGCTCGATGTTCCTCACGAGATTATCAAGATGGCATCTGGAATGGCTATCGGTGTTGGAAAGTCAGGATGTATCTGTGGAGCGCTCAATGGTGGTGTTCTAGCTATCAGCATGTTCTTTGGTAGAGATGAACAGAGAGGTCCTAAGGATCCTGAAGTTGTGAAGTGTATGAGTATGACTAATGAACTACATGATTGGTTTAGAGAAAACAATACAAAGAAGGCTGCATGTTGCAGAGTTCTTACAAGAGAATTTGATATGAGTCAGGGTGGCCACAAATCGCAGTGTATCTACTACACAGGTATGTGCGCAGCAAAGACTGCTGAAATCCTAGCTCGTGAGCTCGGAATTGAAACAACAGGAGAAATTACAGTTCTATCTCATGATGACTATCTAAAGACAAGGACTGCGCCTCTTGAAGCTTAATACTTGTGTTTGTAGAAAATGGAGAATGTGACAATGATTAAAAAAGTACCTTTACCTATATGTGGTGTAATGCTCGGAACGGCTGCTCTCGGAAACTTGCTTCAGAGTTACTCTGAGGGCGTACGAAACTTTTGCGGTATACTAGCAGCATTTCTGTTGGTTTTAATACTGCTTAAGCTCGTAATGTATCCGAATATGATAAAAGAAGACATGGGCAATCCTATTATGGCGGGAGTATCAGCAACCTTCCCAATGGGGTTGATGATTCTTAGCACATACGTTAAACCATTCATAGGGCAGGGGGCATACTTCATCTGGCTGTTTGCGATAGCGCTACACGGCATACTAATCGTATATTTCACAGTGAAGTTCTTGCTAAAATACGACCAGAAAAAAGTCTTCACAACATGGTTCATCGTATACGTCGGAATTGCAGTTGCGGGAGTTACTGCACCTGCGTATGAAAAGATTGGCTTTGGAGCAGCGACATTCTGGTTCGGTTTAATCACACTAATTCCACTACTTATAATAGTAATTAAAAGATATCGAACACTGCCTTCCCCTGACCCAGCGAAGCCGTTAGTTGCTATTTTTGCAGCGCCAATGAGCCTTTGCATTGCAGCTTATATTCAGTCAGTTCAAGTTAAAAACTTTACACTACTGATGACAATGTTCGCAGTATCAACAGTGCTATACGTATATTCTCTAGTTGCAAGCTTAGGTCTTGTAAAGAAGTTCTACCCAAGCTTTGCGGGATTCACATTCCCGTTTGTAATCAGTGCGATTGCAACCAAACAGGTTATGGCTTGCTCAGCGCTAATGGGACATCCACTTCCTTGGCTAAGCAACGTAGTGCTCGTAGAGACAGCGATTGCAGTAGTATTTGTGGCCTATGTATATGTAAAATATATGGTATTTATATTTGCAAGTACTCCAAAGCAGGAAAGTAAGTAAAAACGAAACTCGTCACTTTAGAAAGATTGCTATTATATAATGATATAAAATAGAAAAGTAGCACATCAATCGTAAGATTAATAGACTTCGGCTCTATGCCGAGGTCTATTTTTATGTGATTAGATGATGTCACACGTTTCACGAAAAAAACATATAGTGGTCAACTTTATGTGTTGACACATAGTGAATCTGATAGTACACTATGTGTAGTGATTAGCACTCCGTATTAATGAGTGCTAACAACTTTGAGGAAAAGGAGGGAATTTAATGGACATAAGTAAAAGAAAACTTCAGATCCTCCAGGCGATTATCACAGACTATGTCAAGAGTGCGGAGCCTGTCGGCTCGCGTTCACTTGCTAAGAAATATGGTTTAGGCATTAGCCCAGCTACTATTAGAAATGAGATGGCTGACCTCGAAGAACTTGGTTATTTGACACATCCTCATACTTCGGCGGGTCGTGTACCCTCGGATAAGGCATATAGACTTTATGTAAATAGCCTTATGAGTAAGCATGACCTTACCACTGAAGAGAAAGAGATTATCAATGAGAGAATGCAGGTAAGCGTTGCAGAGTTCAACCAGACACTTCAGCAAGCTGCGGAACTACTTTCGGATATAACGAAGCTCGCATCATTTGCGATGACACCTTCGGCAAACTTTGATACGTTAAAGTTCATAAGATTGCTTCCGGTCGACGAGTACACAATCGTACTGATGATAGTTTCAGATACAGGCAATGTGAACAACACGACACTCAAAGTTGATGTGCCTTATACTCCTGAGTCACTCGAGGTTTTGAGCAAGTCTATGACATACAGCTACAAGGGCAATACGATAGATGAGGCACTTAAGAAATCAATAATTGCAGATTTTAACTCCGACCTCGAGGCTATGAGCCCACTAGCTAGCATGGTTATGCCGAACTTCATGAAAACACTCGAAGATATGCTTAACGTCAACCTATATATGGAAGGCTTGACCAACATATTCAACATTCCTGAATACAGCAGTATCGATAAGGCGAAAGCGTTCATCGAGCTAGTAAGTAGGAAGGACGAATTTGCAAGAGATATGCTCCAGCGTGAGGATGGCATAATCGTGACCATTGGAAATGAAAACGACGACTCATCTATGAAGGATTGTTCGCTCGTCACAGCGTCATATCATGTAGATGGTAAATTGATAGGAAAGATCGGTGTGATCGGACCGACACGCATGAACTACAGCGAGGTCACTTCTATTATGGAGTATCTGACGGAGAACCTCAGCAAAGCGTTCTTACTAAGCGATGGAAAGGAAATCAAGGATGACTGAAGAGAAGAAGATTAATATCGATCAGGCTGAAGAGCAGGTTCGAGCGGCAGAAGAGCAGAATGCTGAAGCCACTGAGGATAGAGAGAAGGGGGCTGAATCTACAGACTGTAGTGAGCAGGCGAACACTTCTGGAAACCCTGATGAAGATGTGAGTCCTGAGGGTGCTGCCGAAACAGAGATTAAAAAGGCACAGCCTGAAGAGGGTGACGATGCCAAGTATCTAAGGCTGATGGCAGAGTTTCAGAATTATAAAAAGCGCGTAGCTAAGGAAAAGACAGATATTCATGCGTATGCAAATGAAAAGATTGTAACCGAGCTGCTCGAAGTTCTAGATAATTTTGAGAGAGCACTCGCAAGTGATACTTCTGTGGAAGCGGAGGGATATGCTCAGGGCATGAAACTTATATTTGACCAACTGCTCGGAGTATTAACTAAGTCGGGGCTCGTGGAAGTGAAAGCCCTAGGCGAAGATTTTGACCCTAATCTGCATAATGCAGTTATGACATCAGATAGCGACGAGTACGATAGCAACAAGGTGTGCAACGTGCTTCAGAAGGGTTACTCTCTAAATGGCAGAGTTATTAGACCAGCGATGGTTACCGTCGCAAAGTAAAGTAAGTCGCGCAATATAAGCGTGCATATAAATTAGTAAATAAAGAATTCTTACATGAAAGGAAGTATATAAAATGAGCAAAGTTATTGGAATTGATTTAGGAACAACAAACAGCTGTGTAGCCGTTCTAGAGGGCGGAGAACCAGTTGTAATCGCAAACGCAGAGGGAGCAAGAACTACACCATCTGTAGTTGCATTCACCAAGAATGGTGAGAGACTAGTAGGAGAGACTGCTAAGAGACAGGCAATCACTAACCCAGATAGAACTATCGCTTCTATCAAGAGACACATGGGCGAGAGCTATACTGTAGAGATCGATGGCAAGAGCTACACTCCACAGGATATCTCGGCTATGATTCTAGGAAAGCTCAAGGCAGACGCTGAAGCTTACCTAGGAGAGAAGGTAACAGAGGCTGTAATTACAGTGCCTGCATACTTCTCAGACGCACAGAAGCAGGCTACAAAGGATGCTGGTAAAATTGCAGGACTCGAGGTTAAGAGAATTATCAATGAGCCTACAGCTGCATCGCTAGCTTACGGTCTAGATAAAGCTGAAGGATCTCAGAAGATTCTCGTATACGACCTAGGTGGTGGTACATTCGACGTATCTGTTCTAGAGCTTGGTGATGGAGTATTTGAGGTACTAGCTACAAACGGAGACACTAGACTTGGTGGAGATGACTTCGACAATGCAGTTCTCAACTTCCTCGCTGATTCATTCATGGCAGAGCACGGTATTGACCTCAGAAATGACAACATGGCACTGCAGAGACTCAAGGAAGCTGCAGAAAAGGCTAAGAAGGAGCTATCAAGCGCTCAGACAACTAAGATTAACCTGCCGTTCATCACGGTTTCTGAAGCAGGTCCACTTCACATGGATATGGATCTAACTAGAGCAAGATTTGATCAGCTTACTAGCGATCTTGTAGATAGAAGTATCGAGCCTATGAAGAAGGCTATGGCGGATGCTGGAGTAACCAACGCTGATATCTCCAAGGTAATCCTCGTCGGTGGTTCAACTCGTATACCAGCAGTACAGGCTGCAGTTCAGAAGGTTACAGGCAAGGAGCCATTCAAGGGAATCAATCCTGACGAGTGCGTAGCTGTAGGTGCTGCGATTCAGGCTGGAGTACTCACAGGTGAGGTAAATGATGTTCTCCTACTCGACGTTACTCCGCTATCACTTTCTATCGAGACACTCGGCGGTGTAGCAACTAAGCTAATTGAGAGAAATACTACTATTCCTACTAAAAAGAGCCAGATTTTCTCAACAGCAGCAGATAACCAAACTGCAGTAGATGTTCACGTAATGCAGGGAGAGAGAGAGATGGCTGCTGGCAACATTACGCTAGGTAGATTCCAGCTCACTGGCATCGCTCCAGCTCCTCGTGGAATTCCACAGATCGAGGTTACATTTGACATCGACGCAAACGGTATCGTAAATGTTAGCGCTAAGGACCTTGGAACTGGTAAGGAACAGCAGATTACTATTACATCGTCGACTAAGCTATCTGAGGATGAGATCAACGCTAAGATCAAAGAAGCTGAGCAGTACGCTGAAGAGGATAAGAAGAAGAAGGAAGAAGTCGAGGTTAAGAACCAGGCTGAGGGAATGCTCTTCGAGACTGAAAAGCAGATGAATGAGCTCGGTGATAAGGTTACAGCAGACGAGAAGGCTAAGGTAGATGCAGCTAGGGAAGACCTCAAGAAGGCTGTAGAAGCTAACGATGTTGAGGATACTAAGGCTAAGATTGAGGCTTTGACACAGGCGTTCTATCCAATTTCATCGAGAATCTATCAGGAAGCTCAGGCTCAGGCAGGTGCTGCAGGAGCAGGAGAGCAGGCTCAGGACGGAGCGCAGAGTGCTGGTCCAAGTGGAAACACTGTAGATGCTGACTACGAAGTAGTAGACGAAGATAAGTAAGCCAAAATACAGCAGGTGATCACTGCCGGCACCTAGTGCCGGCAGTGCGCTGATTTAATAAATTATCGTTGGAAGGAAATAAAATGGCTGACAAGAGAGATTTTTATGAGGTGCTCGGCATCCAGAAAGGAGCTTCCGAGGACGAAATCAAGAAGGCTTATCGTAAGATGGCTATGAAGTACCATCCTGATAAGAACCCTGGTGATAAGGAAGCCGAAGAAAAGTTTAAGGAAGCCAATGAAGCATACGCTGTATTGTCGGATCCTGATAAGAAGAGTAAGTATGATAGATTTGGGCACGCTGGGGTAGACCCGAACGCAGGCTTTGGCGGCGGTGATGCTGGTTTCGGCGGTTTCGGAGGCTTTGAAGATATATTCGATATGTTCGGTGGCGGCTTCGGAGGCTTTGGCGGACGAAGTGCAAGGCGTAATGGACCACGCAAGGGAAATGACCTACAGAAGCCGATTACGATTGAATTTACAGAAGCGATATTTGGATGCAAGAAAGAGATTAAGCTCACTAAGGAAGTTAAGTGTAAGACTTGTAACGGTGAAGGAACTGCGCCTGGAACTCATAAACACACTTGTGAGAAGTGCGGCGGAACTGGTCAGGTTTCACATGTATCACAGACTCCTTTTGGAACTTTCCAGAATGTATCTGCTTGTGATGCATGCGGCGGAACTGGTCAAGTTATAGATAAGCCTTGTCCTGATTGTCATGGAAAAGGCTCTGTTAGAAAGACTGTAACACTTAAGATTGACATCCCTGCGGGAGTTGATAGCGATAGCATCATCCCAATTCGTGGTGAGGGTGAACCTGGCGTAAATGGAGGTCCGTTTGGAGACCTTTATATCGTCATCAACGTAAAGCCTCACAAGATATATAAGAGACGAGGAGACGACCTTTATCTGACAATGCCTATTTCGTATGATCAGGCTGTTCTCGGTGACAAGGTTAAGGTGCCAGGTTTCAATGAGACTTATTCTTACACACTTGCTCCAGGGACTCAGACGGGTTCGAACTTCAGACTGAAGGGCAAGGGCGTTAAGAACCCTAGAACGGGTAGATATGGCGACCTCTATGTAAAGGTTAATATTGAGGTTCCTACTAAGCTCAGTTCGAAGGAGAAGAAGGCTATTAAGAATATGGCTGAGGAGTTTTCTGAGGACTCATATCCACGCAAGAAAGAGTTTAATAACCTCAAGTTTGATAAATAAGAATTGCGATTCGTAAATATATGAAAGCAGATATTTACGAAATTGCTGATATTAAAATGAGCTACAAAGCATATGCTGTGTAGCTCATTTTTTTGCAAGTCTGATTTGATATCTGCTAATATTCAAGGAATATCAGCTTCGCTAAAATGTTACTTTAGTGCCTCGTCGAGCACATCTTTGATGTGTCCTTTACACTCCTCATAGCTTTCAAAGAGGTGAGCTTCATATTTCTTCTCGCCATCTATAAACATAGAAGGTGTTGCATAGTAATCATAGTTTGCGATGATTTCAGGATGTTCATTCTCCTCAATCCACTCAACTTCTACCTTGCCATACTCTGGATTCTCTTCGATGAGGTCGGCAAGAGCTTTCTTGCCCTGTACACAGTATGGGCAGCCTGCATATTCAAATGCTAAAATCTTTTTCATAAGTTTTTCCTTTCTACTTATATATTAAGTGATAAATGTCTATATTATTCAAGCACCAATGAAACTGGGCAGTGGTCACTGCCGTATACATCGGTGAGAATTGCAGCTTCTTTGATTTTCGGTTCTAAGCGATTTGATACAATAAAGTAGTCTATGCGCCAACCTGCGTTGTTTGCTCTCGCGTTGAAGCGGTATGACCACCATGAGTATACGCCTGTGGTTTCAGGTTGAAGAAATCTAAATGTATCTGTAAAACCAGCAGCCAGTAGCTCCGTCATTTTACCGCGCTCCTCGTCTGAAAAGCCCGCACTACCGCGGTTACTCTTAGGATTCTTGAGGTCGATTTCTTGGTGTGCTACGTTGAGGTCGCCACAGTACACAACAGGCTTAACCTTATCTAGCTTAGACATATAAGCTCTAAGATCATCCTCGTATTCCATCCTGTAGTCAATGCGTTTCAGCTCGCTCTGAGCGTTAGGAACATAAGCGCATATCAAGTAAAAATCATCGTATTCAAGCGTAATTACACGACCTTCGTCATTATGCTTGCCTTCGATTCCGTATACTACGCTGAGAGGTTCTTTTTTTGCAAAAATCGCTGTTCCCGAGTAACCTTTTTTCTCCGCGTAGCTGTAATATTCGTAATATCCCTCTGGGTGGAAGTCAGCTTGTCCTTCCTGCATTTTAGTCTCTTGCAAGCAGAAGAAGTCAGCATCGAGCTCATTAAAAACCTCTTCAAAACCCTTCTTGAGCACTGCTCTGAAACCATTTACGTTCCATGATATAAATTTCATTTCTCGAATTTCCTTTTGCTTAACTTTTGTACCGTCTAAGATTCTATGGTCGCAGGTTTAGGTATAGCGACATTATAATAGCTTCTTAATTTTGAAGCTTGTCATGATAGAATCTTTGTATTCTCCTATCCCTGTTACTATAGCATATCCTGTACCAGGAGATGTGTTCTTAATGTATGCAACTTTGTAATCTTTATCTTCACGTAGTTCCTTGCCTTTGTCATACACTGAGATTCCAGGCTTTACTGCGAATCCGATATATCTTGAGTTGTGAACTTTAAGCTGTACATTGCATTTTTCAATCGATCTCTTGCCTCTTGCATTAGAACGCAGCGAGTGGTATGTCTTTTTTGGATTAAGATACATGAAATCCAAATCCACATTATTTCTAATACCTGGGACAGCAGCTTTGTCTGTGCTCTGCCATATCATGTAGTCACCTTTGTAAGTCGCTGCTGTATTATACTGCGCTAGCCAGATATTTGTACTATCAGCAAGTTCAAATCCACTTGCGTAGTGCATTAGAAAGTCATAGTTGCCATATATCATCGTCTCATAGCCACGGGTCCAACCTCTCTTTGCAAATGACAAAGCGTTTCTATTTATCCCTGCTGTTCCGAGAGAACCGGAGCTTATCGCATTTGCAAGTCTACCTCCATTATAGAGCTCGTAATCCATTACTAGCGGAAGGTCTATGCGGTATTTATCGGCTAGACTAGCTAGATAATCAGCCTCAGCAGTAGCTTCTTCAGCAGTAGTAGCTTGTGAATATATGTATACTCCAATCATAAGTCCAGCATCTGAAGCACCTTTAATATTCTGTTCGAATTTAGCATCTTTATGGAGATGACCCTTTGATGCATCCCTAAAACCAGCTCTGATATATACGAAGTCGACACCGGACTTTTTGACCTTATTCCAGTCAATGTTATCTCCCTGTGCGTATGAAACATCAATGCCAGTGGTTACTACATATCCCTTAAACTTCGCATCATGCGTAAAGTTGCCGTACTCGAAAGGTGTACTTCGCATAGAATGCAGAAAAATCACAATTAAAATCGCCATGAGTCCGATAGCAGAAAATGTTACCTTGAATTTGTTCTTTTTAATCTTACGAATAGAATTACGCTTAAATGATGAATGTTTCCGTTTCCACCACTTTTTTATTCTGTTACGTAGACCATTTGATTTTTTCCTAGATTTATTTCGTGTTCGCCTCGGCGAATTGTTTCGTCCCTGTCTCATTCTAATCCTCGTCGATTCCGATATCGTTACCGATTACGTGTGCGAACTTTATCGATGATTTGCCGAATTTATCTCTAATTTCATCCATAGCCTTAGCTATGTTCGCATCTTTTTCGTTCTGATTCCTCTCTTCCGTTGAAGCACCCATGGTAAATATAGTGAGCTGACCTCCGTCAGGTGAGTCGGTAAGGTTAATAGCTGTCACAGTTAGCAGTCTAATCGATCTATTCGTATAATTAAGCTCTTTTATTAATTCAAAAGCAGTATTTCTAAATGCCGCGGGGCTATTTATAGGGCTTGAGAGGTGCTTCTGCCTAGAAAGTCGTTTGAACTCGGGCGTTGTTATCTCTATCTTGACACCGCGTGCCCATTTCTTATGACGTCTGAGCCTAGTGCTTACCTTATCAGTTAACTCTGTTAGAGCTAGACCGATGTCATCGACACCTCTTAAGTTGCGCCTAAAAGTCATGC
>NZ_CALHTQ010000129.1 GCF_938039775.1 uncultured Mogibacterium sp.
ACAAAAAGACGCATAACATTCGAATATGCACTAATTGACGGTGTAAACGATCAACCGCATCATGCCTGTGAACTCGCGTGTCATTTGAAAGGTTGGCTAACACACGTCAATCTAATTCCTTTAAATGAGGTTGATGGCACGGGTTACAGGACGTCGCTTAAGACGAACGTCAGAAACTTTGCGTCTCTCCTTGAAGAAAAAGGGATAACAGTATCCGTTAGACGAACTCTTGGCACAGATATTGATGCCGCATGCGGACAGTTAAGACTGCGATAATAATAAGAATAATTCTGTAGTGCTGCTTTGAAAAATGCAGCACTTTTTTATAAATGAAAAATCTTAGATAGCTTTAAATATCGCATGTTTTGGCGTTTTATGTTATAATAATGTGCTAATTTAAGGCTTGTTTTAAATGTTTATTACGTGGTGCTGTTATATACAGTAGTGATAGACTTAGAACTATGAAGGGACTAGCTTGCGTAATTTACGAATCATGGAGGGACTATGAGAATACTAATCGATGGTATGGGCGGAGATCACGCTCCTCAGGAAATAGTAAAGGGTGCAATTCAGGCGGCAAGAGAGATAGACGATACAGTTGTAATCATTGGCGCTGAACATTTAATAAAAGAAGAACTGAATACTCAGAAATGGGATGGAGTAAATATAGAAGTTGTGAACGCAACTGAAGTTATTACCAATAACGAATCTCCGGCAATGGCTGTTCGTAAGAAAAAGGATTCGACTATTAATCGTGGTATGAAGATGGTCAAAGAAGGCGAAGCAGATGTCTTCATCTCCGGTGGAAGTACAGGTGCGCTTCTTGCAGCAGGGCTTCTTGGACTAGGACGTATCAAAGGAATAAAGAGACCTGCGATAGCAGCTTTTTTTCCACAGATAGGAAAAGATGATACAACTCTTCTCTTAGACTGCGGGGCTAACGTGGACTGTAAGCCAGAATTTTTATACCAATTCGGTGTTATGGGAAGTATTTTCGTACAGAACGTTAAAGACAAGGAAAGACCTAATGTTAGGCTTCTAAATGTCGGTGCGGAGGCTGAAAAAGGCGATGAACTTCATAAGGAAGCATATGAGCTACTAGCAAATAGTTCGATTAATTTCCAGGGCAATGTCGAAGGACGTGATGTTGTAGCCGGAATTTGTGATGTTGTTGTTACAGATGGATTCTCAGGAAATATCTTCCTTAAGAGCTCAGAGGGGCTTGCTCTATCAATTATGGGTAGACTTAAAGAAGTGCTGATGGGTGGAACTATATCCAAGATAGCAGCACTACTACTAGCAAAGCAGCTTAAAGGGATGAAAAAGGACTTCGATTACTCTGAGGAAGGTGGAGCTCCGATACTCGGACTTAAGGGACCTGTTCTTAAAATACATGGAAGTTCAAAGGCATATGCTGTTTATAATGCCATTCTCAAAGCTAGAGATTACGTTGAGTCAGATGTAACTGGCAAGATTGAAAAGGCAATTGCTGAAAGCGATGAGATTGGTAGCGATGAATTAGTTAAACCAGAAGTTTAACATATTAATTCTGCTAGATAAAACGTTAATGCTTTTAATTCGAGAATGTTAGGTTTATGAACAGCTTAGAAAAGAAACTAGGATATAAATTTAATAATAGAAAGTTACTTGAGATAGCTCTCACACACAGCTCTTATGCATCTGAGCATGGCAAAAGCTATGAGTTTAATAACGAGAGACTTGAGTTTCTTGGAGATGCGTTCCTCGATGCCATAGTTGGTAAAAAGATCTTTGTTATTATGCAAGAGGCCAATGAAGGTATTCTCTCTAAGACTAGAGCTGATGTTGTATGTGAGAAGTCTCTTGCAGATGTTGCACAAACATTAGGCGTTGGTGAATATCTTAGACTAGGCAAGGGTGAAGTTAACGGTGGTGGCAGACAAAAGGCTTCAATTGTCGGAGACGCTGTAGAAGCATTAATTGGTGCGATGATAATTGATGGTGGATATGAAGAAGCTGAGAAAGTTGTTTTAGATTTATTTGCTGATAAGATTAGACTTGCGATAAAAGGGGAACTCCACAAAGATTATAAGACACATTTGCAGGAGAAGCTGCAAGACCTTATAAAAGGTGTTCACATAGAGTATAAGTTAATGCGTGAGGAAGGTCCCGACCATAGGAAAGAATTCGTCACAGCTGTTTTGGCGAACGGCGAAGAACTTGGCCGAGGCGTAGGAAATAGTAAGAAGGAATCAGAGCAAGCAGCAGCAGCCAATGCGCTTACGAAGGGAGATATATAGCTTGTATTTTAAACGAATAGAGCTACAGGGATTCAAGTCATTTGCAGATCCCGTAACAATCGACTTAAATGACGGAATAACATGCATTGTAGGACCTAATGGAAGTGGAAAGAGTAACATCAGTGACGCACTTCGCTGGGTTCTTGGTGAACAGAGTCCCAAATCGCTTCGAGGCGGTAAGATGGATGATGTTATATTTGCAGGAACTGCGACCAGAAAGCCTAAGGGAATGGCCGAAGTTTCTCTTGTTATAGACAATTCACTTGCGATTCTCCCATTAGAATATAACGAAGTTCAAGTAACTCGCCGTATGTATAGATCTGGTGAGAGCGAATATCTTATAAATGGCAATCAGTGTAGATTAAGAGACATTAAAGAGCTGTTTATGGACACTGGAATAGGTGTTGACGGATACTCAATTATTGGACAAGGCAAGATTCAGGAAATTGTCAGCACAAAGCCTGAAAATCGAAGAGAAATATTCGAAGAGGCTGCAGGTGTCGTTTTATACAAGAGCAGAAAGGCAGAAGCAGAAAGGAAGTTAGCTGCTGCATCTGATAATCTTGAGCGTGTTAAGGACATCATCGCTGAGATTGAAGGTCGTATAGGAACACTTAAGAATGAGTCCGAAAAGGCGAGTGAATATATCGTTCTGCGTGATAGATACAAATACGTAGGTGTTAACATCATTATTCATAATATAGATGGGCTTATTCGTTCTGTTGAAAATTCTCGGAATGAGCTTATCGAAATGGAAGATAAGCTTAAAGAGATGGACGTAAAATCTGAAGAGCTTGAACTTCAAATTGAGGGAATCAGAGATAGGTCTTCAGAGTTGGACCAGGCATATGAAGATGCAAATGCTGAGCTTTTAAATAATATTGAAGAACTAAATACCATCACAAGCCGCGGGCAGGTAAACGAAGAAAAGATTCAGGGGATTGAACGTGAGCTAGCTAGACTCGAATCTGTTATCGAAGAGACGAAAAACAAACTCGAGGCAGAAAACAACAACTTTGCAGAACTTGAAGCAAATGAAAAATCATACAGAGCTGAGAAAGAGCAAGCATTAGCTGCTTTGCAGGAAGCTGAAGACGATTTTAATGATAGTAGACGCAAGCTTGAGGCTATCAACTCTGAAATTGATAATAGCAAGGACGCTATCATCAGTCTGAGCAATAAGAATATTACTAGGAAAGCAGACATCTCAACTCTAGAGAATTATGTAACTACGCTAAATGACAGAAAAGAGAAGCTTAGCGAGGAGTATTGCGGTAAAGACGAGACTGATGCTGAGAATGCTCGCCAGTTAAAACAGCTAGAAAACCAGTATAGCGAAGTAGCGAGTAGGCAGAACGGTGTAGCCAGTAATATTAACGAGATTGTTGCAAACATAAGATTGCTAGAAGAACAGGTTAGTAATAGTGTCAAACAGATAGAAGATATCAGCAATAAGTACAATAGAACTCTTGCTCGTAAAAACACCATCGAAGAGATGGAGAGCAACTATGAGGGATATAATAATGCTGTTAGATCTCTTATGAAACAGCATACTAGTGGCATTATTGGCACAGTTTCAGATTTAATAAAGGTTCCAGCTGGATATGAGGTTGCAACCGAAACTGCACTTGGGGTGGCGATGCAGAACATCATCTGTGATGATGATTCTTCGGCAAAGTCTGCAGTAAGATGGCTAAAGGATAATAAGGCGGGTAGAGCTACATTTCTACCACTTTCGTCTATCAGATATAGTAAGCAGTATCCAGAGCGTGAGATTGAAAATGCTCCTGGGTATCTTGGAGTTGCCTCAGAAATAGTTGAAACTGAAGATAAATACCACGGCATACTAGAGTATTTGCTCGGACGTGTTATCTTTACTAGCAATATGGATGATGCAGTTAGAATTTCTAAGATGACTAACAAGGGCTACAGAATTGTTACCATCGATGGTGAGATAATTAACTCAAGTGGTGCAATTACTGGTGGAAAATTTAAGAATAAGTCTGCTAATATACTCGAGCGTAAGAATGAAATAAAGGAATTGAGTGAAGCCGCTGAGAATTATAAAGAGCAGATTGCTGCACTTAGAGAAGAAATTGCTTCCACTAATAGTAAAATCGCAGAGCTCAAAGAGTCTAGAGGAAAAGCATACGATGAGCTACAGCAGGTAGAAGTTGACAAGGGCGTAATCGGTAGTGAACTTGAGAGAATTAAAAAGCTGACAGATGATGCAGGCGCCCATAAGGATCAGTATGCAATTGAAATTGAGACTCTTAATGGAGATATCCAAAGAGCCGATGAGATGGTCAGTAAGCATAAATCTGAAATCGCAGATACTGAAGCAGAAATCACTAGACTTAATGCTCATATTGAGGAGCTCATGGGTGAAGCTGAGAAGTACGACACTCGTGTAAACAAGCTTCGTGAGATAACACTAGAAAATAAGCTTCAACTAAGTGAGCAGGATGCGAGAATTCTCGGCTTAAATGAGC
Source organism: uncultured Mogibacterium sp. (assembly GCF_938039775.1). The sequence continues at coordinate 4,772 of NZ_CALHTQ010000129.1, forward strand.
TCATAGAACGTGTTAGAGACACTATTACAGACCTCGAAAACGAGTTGGAGGATTCTACGGAATCTTACAAAGTGCTTAAGGAGAAGCATCATATGCTTACCAGCAGCGATGCCGAATCGAGCGAGAAGATTGCACAGCTGACTGAGCTTAAGCAAGGTCTCGAAAATCGTATAAAGGTTCTGGGAGAATCTATTGACGAAAATAATAAAGCTTACGAAGAGGCTATCAGAGATCAAAAGATACTCGCACATGATTTAAATGATCTGCATGATGCTAAGTATAAGCTAGAGGTAAAGAGCGCCAAGAACGAAACTCTGCTAGATACACAGAAAGATAAGCTATGGGATGAGTTTGAAGTTTCATTCGCAGAAGCGCAGGACATCAGAGATGATGACTTTGGTATCACAGCCGGCAATAAAGAAGCTAAAGAAATCAAACTTCGTTTGGCGGAGCTAGGAGACGTAAATATCTCTTCTATTGAAGAATATAAGTCAGTAAGCAAGCGATACGACTTTATGACAGCACAGGAGAATGATATCTCTACTGCGATGAAAGAGCTTAGGTCGATTATTACCAACATGGAGCGTAATATTAGGGACAAGTTCAAAGAAAACTTCGATAAGGTAGTGATTAACTTTGAGTATAGCTTCAGAGAGCTGTTTGGAGGCGGTCACGCAGAGCTTAGACTCGAAGATGAATCAGACCCGCTATCGTCAGGAATTGAGATTATCGCACAGCCACCAGGCAAGAAACTCAAGAATATCAACCTGATGTCAGGTGGAGAGAAGACACTTACAGCCATTGCGCTGATGTTTGCTGTAATAAAGGCAAAACCAACACCTTTCTGCATACTTGATGAAGTAGAGGCTGCGCTTGATGAGGCAAATATCGAAAGATTCTCGAATTACCTCAAGCGTTTTGAAGATGTACAGTTTGCTCTTATCACTCACCATAAGGCGACGATGGAACATGCTGATGTGCTCTACGGAGTAACGATGCCAGAACAGGGGATCTCTAGAGTGCTTTCGCTCAAGTTCGAAGATGGGTTTGACCCTAGCGAGTATTCAAACGAATAGATAACTTGTACAGTTATAGCTGGAAAGGATAAAGATGGGACTTTTTAAGGATAAAAGCACATTCAGAAAATTCACGGAAAAGGTTACAAATGTAATCGTTGGTAATCCCAATATTGATGAGGAGTTTTACGAGGAACTCGAGGAGTCGCTTGTAATATCTGATATCGGTATTGAAACGACTGATAAAATAATGGATATGCTCAAAAAACGCATTAATGCGAAGTATCTTACCAAGCCGGAAGATATTAAGAAAGCGCTTGCAGATGTGATAGCCGAAATAGTTGACAAAGGTGAGAGAAACAAATTGTCGACTGATTATCCACTCGTTATTCTTATGATTGGTATTAATGGTGGTGGCAAGACTACATCTATCGGTAAGCTTGCAAACCTCTTCAAAGAACGTGGACAGAGTGTTCTTCTCGCAGCAGCTGACACATTTAGAGCAGCGGCTGCAGATCAGCTTGTAGAATGGGGAACACGTTCGGGTGTTCGAGTTATTCGACACGAAGAGGGAACTGACCCAGCTGCAGTTATCTATGATGCTGTACAGTCGGCAAAGGCAAATAATATCGATGTTTTAATCTGTGACACTGCCGGTAGACTACAGAACAAAACTAACCTAATGAAGGAGCTGGAGAAAATGGACAAGATTATTAGCCGTGAGTATCCCGAGGCTTCGAGAGAGACTTTAATTGTTCTAGATTCTACAACTGGCAAGAATGCAATAAGCCAGGCAAAAGAGTTTTCGGAAATTGCTAATATTACTGGTATTGTACTCACTAAGCTTGATGGAACGGCGAGAGGTGGAATTTCAATTACAGTAACAGATGAATACGATCTTCCGATCAAACTTATCGGCGTTGGTGAAGGAATACACGACCTAAAGGAGTTTGAACCACAGGAATTTGCAGGAGGTATTTTCGATGAGTAAACCTATACTCGCAGTTGTAGGTAGACCCAACGTGGGAAAATCTACATTCTTTAACAGAATAATAGGGGAGAGAAAAGCCATCGTTCAAGATACTCCTGGCGTTACACGAGATAGAATTTATGCTGAGACGGAGTGGAATGGTAGGGAATTTGCCATAATTGATACTGGTGGTATTGAGGCCAATACTAGCGATGTAATCCTTTCTCAGATGAGAGAACAGGCAGTCACAGCGATGGAGCTAGCCGATGTTATTGTATTTATGGTTGATGGCAAAGAAGGTCTTACATCTGCCGATCATGACGTTGCTAATATCCTTAGAAGAACAGGTAAGGAAATCATCCTAGTAGTCAACAAGGTCGATAATCCAAATAAGTACGGTGACAATATCTATGATTTTTATGAACTGGGACTCGGAGAACCGATTGCAATCAGCTCAGTCAATATGCTTAACATAGGTGATTTACTAGATGCAATCGTTGCTGGTTTTCCAGATGAGATTTACGGGTACGAAGAATCTACTAAAATTGCTATCATAGGAAAGCCAAACGTAGGAAAATCTTCACTTGTAAATGCACTTACCAACGAGAAGCGAGTAATCGTTTCTCCGATTGCCGGAACTACTCGTGATTCAATCGATACACCATTTACTTACAATAATCGTGAGTATACTCTAATCGATACAGCAGGACTAAGACGTAAGAGCAAGGTTAACGATTCAATTGAGCACTTCAGTGTAATTAGAGCCGTTACATCCGTTGAAAGATGCGATATATGTATCATGATGATCGATGCGGTAGAAGGGTTGACTGAGCAGGATAAGAAGATTCTCGGCATCGCGCATGAAGCGGGTAAAGGTCTGATGATTGTAGTTAACAAGTGGGATCTAGTCGCAAAAGAGACTAACACTATGAGAGATTACGAGAGAACTTTGAGGGCCGACCTTCAGTTCGTATCGTATGCTCCAATCATTTTCGCATCGGTTCTCGAAAAGAAGAGAATATTTGACATTATCGATAAGGCTGCGAAAATCGAAGATATCAGGTCTAGAAGAATAACTACGGGAAAGCTCAATAGTGTTATCGAAGATGCTGTGATGATGAGGCAGCCACCATCAGACAAGGGTAAGCGTCTCAAGATTTATTATGCTAGCCAGATAGGCTCAAGACCACCGCTATTTTCATTCAATATTAACTCACGTGAACTCATGCATTTCTCATATTCAAGATATCTTGAGAACAAGCTACGTGAAGCATATGATTTTGAAGGAACACCTATCAAATTCTTATTTAATGAGAAAAAGGGAGATCAATAAATGAAATATTTACCGCTTACCATCATGGTGATTGCTGCATACTTCATAGGAAATATCTCGCCAGCGACATTAATAGCCCGTGTTTACGGAATAGATATTAAGAAAGCTGGAAGTGGAAATGCAGGAACTACTAACGTTCTTAGAGTTTTAGGAACTAAGGCGGCAATTTGCACGCTACTGATAGATGTATTTAAGGGATTCATTGCTGTTTCGATAGCACAGGGCAATTTTAATAATCTTGGTGCAATGCTAGCATTTGCAGCCGTAGTTATAGGACATATTTATCCAATTGTGTTTAAATTTAAGGGTGGAAAGGGTGTTGCGACATTCATTGGTGCTGCTATGGCTTTAAACTGGCCGAGCATGTTCGCTGCAGCTTTGATTGCAATTGTTGTTGCTGCTATATCAAAGAAGATGTCCCTAGGGTCCATACTTGCAGCAATGATGTATCCACTATTGATGCTTTATTACTATCCGAAAGCTATACCTATTGCTATGTTCATGACTTTAGTAATTATCTTTACTCACCGTGGTAACATCAAGAGATTGATTAGGGGCGAGGAAAAAGAACTAAGCATAGGTTCTAAAATCAAGACGAAACTTAGAGAGCAGTCAGAAGAAACAGATAATTCTGAAAAAATAGATGATATCAAAGATCCTGCTGCATCTGAAAAGGTAGGGGGTAGTAGTAAAACCACTGAGTCACCTGCTACTTACAACGATTCAAAGTCCATGGAAACTTCAGATGAGTCAATAGCAAGAGTAGAATCTAAAGATGACGATTCTAATGAAGAATCTAAAGATGACATTATGATAGCTGGCAAGAAGAATGAGCTTGTTAACGAAGCAACGGCAGTAGAACATAATATGATAGAAGTGGCAGATGAACCTATTGACTATTACAAAGATGTTGAGATGCCTAAACTCAAAACCGATGAGAAGAGAGTCGTATCTGTAATCGGTAACGGTAGCTTTGGTACTGCTATTGCAAATGTCATAGCACACAATGGACACCGTGTAACGATATACGGACGTAATAAGGAAGATATAAACAAGACTCGCGAAAGTAGAGTTAACGAGAAATATTTACCTGGTGCTATCCTTCATGAGAAGCTTAGATTCACATCCAATGTAAGAACGGCGGTTGGCAAGAGAGATATCATAATCTTTGCTATCCCTGCACAGCAGTTTGGAAGTTTCTTAGAGAAGAATGCGAAGTATATCGATAAAAACGCTATCATAGTTAACCTTGCGAAAGGAATTGAGAATAAATCTCTAAAGACTATGTCTCAAATTGCAAAGAAATTGCTTAAGAACAAGTATGTAGCTGTTTCTGGACCATCACATGCTGAAGAGATTGTTCGTAATTATCCGACGACAGTAGTTGCGGCGTCTAATGATGACAATGCTGCAAAAGAAATTCAAAATATTATGATGAGCAAGACGTTTAGGGTTTATACCACGAACGACATTATTGGAGTAGAGCTCGGTGGTGCACTCAAGAATGTAATTGCTCTCGGAACAGGTATAACTGATGGTATGAATTTTGGTGATAATTCTAAAGCAGCATTAATGACAAGGGGAATTCATGAGATAGCAAGACTCGGAGAGACTATGGGTGCAAAGAGCGAGACTTTTGCAGGTCTTTCGGGAATTGGTGACCTTATGGTTACATGCTCATCTGATTTATCTAGAAATAGAAGATGTGGTCTTCTAATCGGAGGCGGTATGACGCCAGAAGAGGCTATTGCTGAAATTAAGACCACAGTTGAAGGATTTTACACAGTTGAAGCAGCGAGCAAGCTTGCTAAAAAGTTGAAGGTTGACATGCCAATTACTAATGCCATCAAAGCTGTAATTGATGGCAAACTCAATCCTCGAGATGCCGTTGAAATGCTAATGAATAGAGATAGAAAACAAGAGAACAAGTAATAGATGAAGAAATACCACATTATAACTTTCGGTTGCCAGATGAATGAGCACGATTCCGAAAATATTGCGGGAATGCTCGAGGGTATGGGATACGAATTTTCAGAAGAGCCATATAAGGCTGACGTAGTAGTCCTTAATACGTGTAGTGTTCGCGAGCACGCTGATAAGAGATTTTATGGGATGCTCGGACAGTTTAAGAAAAGGTGTGACGAGAATAAAGATACTAGAATCGTGTGTGTTTGCGGCTGTATGCCGCAGCAGCCGCGCGTTCAGGAAGAGATTAAGAAGAGCTTTGCATGGGTAGATGTAGTTTTTGGAACTCAGACGATTGGAGATTTTCCAAGACTGCTTAATGACAGAATATCCACTGGAAAGAAGCAGTTTTCAATCACTGCAAACAATACTAAAGTTCCTGATGAAAAGGAATCCAAGCGACTGCATAAGCACAAGGCTCTCGTAAATATTACATATGGATGTAATAACTTTTGCACCTACTGTATTGTTCCATATACTCGCGGAAGGGAGAAAAGTCGTTCTCTTGATGATGTGGTAAATGAGGTAAAAAAACTTGCTTCAGATGGTGTAATTGAGATTATGTTACTCGGACAGAACGTAAATTCGTTTATAGACAACAAAGGTAATACTTTTCCGACTCTCGTAAAGGAAATTAATAAGATTGACGGACTTGAGCGAATTAGATTTATGACATCAAATCCTAAGGATCTTTCAGACGAGTTAATCAATTGCTACAAGACATGCGAGAAGCTTTGTAATCACATTCATTTACCAGTGCAGTCTGGCAGCAGCTCTGTGCTAAAACGCATGAACCGCAGGTACGATAGAGATAAGTACATCGATATTATTGACAAACTGAAAGCTGCATGTCCAGATATTGCAATTACTACAGATATTATCGTAGGCTTTCCAGGTGAGACAGAAGAGGAGTTTAAAGATACACTTTCTTTAGTCGAGTACGTGGAATATGATTCGGCATTTACTTTTATATATTCACCAAGGGAA
>NZ_CALHTQ010000130.1 GCF_938039775.1 uncultured Mogibacterium sp.
TCATGCGGCTTGTTGCAAATAATGTTGGAGCAGCGATACTCTCTGAGAAGACTGTTAACAAGGTTGTAAGGTCAGAAGAGTTCAAGGTTCTTAAGATAGAAGGTTTTGATAAGCTTCGTAGCTTCTACATGATTACGCTCAAAAACGTATTCCTTTCTCCAGTTGCTGAGGCGTTTAGGAAATTTGTGCTAGAAAATGCAGAACAGCACAAGTAGGATGTTCTGAGGACTTGTCGGGATAGAAATAAAATAAAAAAAGCAGGACGACGAAACCATTCGCTTCCTGCTTTTTGTTTATTCTGATACTAAGCCCTAAGGGGAAAGTAGCATCAGAGCTACTTGTTCAGAATTTCAATGTAGTGTGAAGTGCGCTTCTTGAACCTTCCGATTATGGCGTTCTCACAGCCTTTCTCGCCGAGCTGGTACTGGAGTCTTTCAAGCTCAGGCTCCTTAACAGCTAGGAGCAGGCCTCCAGAAGTCTGTGGATCGTAGAGCATGTCAAGTTGAGCCTGTTTTAACCCGACACTGTAATCGATTACGTCCTTCTCTAGGTATGTCATATTGTTATGAGCGCCACCAGGAAGAATGCCCTGTGATGCGAATTCTAACACGCGGTCCATGAGAGGAACTCTTTCTGCAAAAATCTCAAGAGTTACGTCGCCGGATTTTGCCATCTCAGCGCCGTGTCCAAGTAGACCAAAGCCTGTAATATCTGTGCATCCATCGACCTTTACACCAGCGGTAGCTTCAAAAGCATATCTGTTAAGCTCTGCCATAGTAGCGCTGAGGGCTTTGCTCTCTGCTTCGCTCAGTAGGCTTACTTTATCAGCACTTGTGAGCACTCCAGAACCAATTTTCTTGGTAATTACGAGGTAATCACCCTCAGAAGCACTGTTGCTCAAGATATCGTCAGGATGTGCAAATCCTGTTACGCTTAGTCCGTACTTTGGTTCTTTATCGTTTATACTGTGACCACCTGTAGTCATAGCACCAGCTTCATTAACCTTATCGTTTCCTCCCTCGAGAATGGCCTCAACGGCAGCTAGTGGTAGTCTCTCTGGGAAAGTGAGCAGATTCATAGCAAGCTTAGGTGTTCCGCCCATTGCGTAGATGTCGCTTAACGAGTTTGCTGCGGCAATCTGACCGAACATGTATGGGTCATCTACGATTGGAGGGAAGAAGTCAATGCTGTTGATGATAGCAATATCGTCGCTAACTTTATATACACAAGCATCGTCGCTGCTATCGAATCCAACTAATACTCGCTCGTCGCGAATCTTAGGAAGCTTAGATAGTATGTCGCTTAGGACTCCCGGCCCTACTTTAGCTCCTCATCCGCCAGCGGCAGTCATTTCTGTAAGTCTAACATCTTCCAGTGCCATAGGCATGGCACAGCAAGACTTTTTTTCAGTTTCTCCCATTATCCTTTTCCTCTTTCTGTTATTGAATTTAGTTAAACGATGATTTGCAATTATTCATGATCGAAATACAAAAATATTTATAGGCTGCTCGTCGTAGCAAGCTCCTCAATAGCTTTTAGCGCTGTGTCGATTTCGTCCTCAGTGTTGAAAGGACCAATTGAGAATCTAACAGTTCCTTCAGGGAATGTTTGTAGAGACTTGTGTGCAAGAGGTGCGCAGTGAAGCCCAACTCTCGTATTTATCCCATATGTGTGTTCTAGGTTAAAAGCACAGATGCCGTTATCTTCTTCTGTAAAATCTACAGAAATTACGCTAACTCTTCCTTCTGTCGTAGGTAATCCAGCGAGACGTACACCGTTTATATTGGCAATCCCATCTAGCATCCTTGCAGTCAGCTTCTCCTCGTGCGCACGAACCTCTTCAAAATGCTCCTGCCCCCATTTAAGCGCTGCGTGGAGCCCGAAGATTCCAGGCAAGTTGAGCGTGCCGCTTTCAAATCTGTCTGGAAGCTCAGAAGGCATCTCTGCCATATCTGAGTGACTTCCAGTTCCGCCAGAAATTACTGGGATGATGTCATCCTTAATCTCAGGATTAATAAGCATAACGCCAATTCCTTGTGGTCCTAGTAGTGATTTGTGGCCTGGAACAGTTAACCCATCTATATGACACTTCTGCATGTCGATAGGTGTATTTCCTGCAGTCTGAGCTGCATCTACAATGAAGAGAACTCCTTCTTCGTGACACTTAGTGCCTATTTTCTCGATAGGAAGTATAGTTCCGCTTACATTTGAAGCATGGAGCATAACTACCGCCTTGATGTCTGGAGTAATCATCTCGAGTGCCTTATCTAGATCAAGCTGACCAAATTCATTGCAAGGCAGGCATTCATACTGAATGACACCGTCCTCCTGAAGCTGGTGCAGTGGCCTGTATACAGCATTATGCTCCATATGACTAGTGAGGAACTTATCCCCCTTTCTAGCTAGACCCTTAATCAAGAAATTAAGCGCATATGTATTTCCTGGTGTAAATATAGCATTGCGTGCACCGTAGCCGTTCATCATCGAGTCAATAATTTCTCTCGTCTCGAGTACTACCTCAGCTGCCGAATAAGCCTTTTCGTAACCGCCGCGGTTGATGTTAGTACCAACATTGGTCATGTATTCATAGACTGCATCTGCAACTTCCTGTGGCTTAGGGTAGGAAGTTGCACCATTATCCAGATAAATCATAAAAGTCTCCTAATTTAGTAAACAGCTCTTATTATAAAAATTTAGTGTTGTTTTTGATTATATCATAAATATGTTAAATAGATTACCCGAGATACGCAAGTTAGTTGTATGCAATTTAAAACAGGATAATGTATAATTTTATATAGAACATAAGTAATAACTCCATATTGAAAGGCTGCTATTTTGATGATACAATAACAAAGTATGTAACTTGGGGGTGGATAGGTGCTGGTGTGCCTTACGGTCTTCAAAACCGATATGAGGAGCTGATACCTTCTCGGGTGGGTTCGATTCCCACGCACTCCCGCCATTTAAGTTTGCATGGGAGTATACAATATGAAAAGAAATGAAGTTTTACGACAGATTCCGAAGATAGACGAGGTGCTCAAGGAGCACCTCTTTTCTAATGCCTTCGAGAAGAGTGGAAGAGATGTAGTTACGTCGATGGCGAGAAAGGTAATCGATGAAGTGCGTGCGGAAATCCTAGCGCTTAGTGATGAAGCAGTTGAAGCTTACGATACTACAAAGCTAAGTGCTTCAGGCATTGCTGATGAGATTATGGATAGAATCGAAGAGGATGAGGTTAACCACCTGCATGGAATCATCAATGCAACTGGAACTATACTGCATACGAACCTCGGAAGAGCACCTCTATGTGAGGATGCGTTTTGCAATGTAGAGATGGTATCTCAAGGATATTCTAATCTCGAGTACGATGTTAAGCTCGGAAAGCGTGGTTCGAGACATGATATTTTGCAGGACCTCATGGTTGAGCTAACAGGTGCTGAAGATGTTATGATCGTTAACAACAACGCTTCGGCAACTATGCTTGTATTGTCTGCGATGGCAGAGGGTCACGAAGTCGTGGTTTCCCGTGGTGAATTAGTTGAAATCGGCGGAGCGTTTAGAATCCCTGATATCATGGAGCAGAGTGGCGCGACTCTACATGAGGTTGGAACTACCAACAAGACTAAGCCTAGTGATTATGAGAAGGCGATCAATGAAAATACTGGCGCCCTCATGAAGGTCCACACCAGCAACTATGCGGTGCAGGGCTTCCCCCGCAGCGTGTCCGAGGCCGAGGTGGCCCGCATCGCGCACGAGGCTGGCCTGCCCATGGCCGTGGACCTGGGCAGCGGCACCCTGGTGGACCTTTCACGCTGGGGGCTGCCGCGCGAGATCACCGTGCAGGAGACCGTGGCTGCTGGTGCTGATCTGGTGAGCTTCAGCGGCGACAAGCTGCTGGGCGGTCCGCAGGCCGGCTTCATCGTCGGTCACCGGGATCTCATTGCACGCCTGAAGAAGAA
>NZ_CALHTQ010000131.1 GCF_938039775.1 uncultured Mogibacterium sp.
CCCTCCTCATGACGCATCCGCGGGTCAATTTTCTCACCTATTATCTGTGCAAGATAATTTGAGATCACAATCACGCTTCCTGTGAGAAGTGTTGTCGCCATCAGCATGTTGTAGTCCTTATATAGGGCGCTTTCGAAGCTGAGCCTACCTAGACCTGGATAGCCGAATACCATCTCTACGACATATGTCCCACCAAGGAGATGTGGAACTGCGATTGCCATGATGGTTATCATCGGAGGTAAGATATTCTTCGTGCAATACTTCTTAATTATTCTAGTGCGCGGCATTCCTTCTGTTTTAAGTAAGAGCACATAGTCCTTACACATTTCCTCGAGCAGCAGATTTCGCACCATATACGAGTAATACCACAGATGCCCTATAACGATTACAACTACAGGCAGTACGAGGTGCCAGGCTCTGTCCAGGAGATTTCCTTCAGCCCCGTACGAGTAAGCCCCTCCACTTGGCAAGATTTGGAGATTTACCGCAAATATCAATATGCATATCAAGGACAGGAAGAACACTGGAATATTTCCCGATATTACGCCCGCCTTGCAAATAAACCTATCGAGTTTCGTGCCTTCCTGCTCCGCTGAAGTTCTCCCAAGGCGAAAGGCCAAGGCGAAAGTCAATATATATGCTATAAGTCCTAATACTATAGTATTGCCAAGAACTCCTTCGATTACAGCAGAAACTGGCCTCTTGTACTTGTATGATAGACCGAGATCTCCGTGAGCCAGATCCTTTAACCATATACCGTATTGAACTGGAAGCGGCTTCTCTAAGCCTAGACTCTCGCGAGCAGCAGTTTTTTGCGCCGCACTCATTCTATCAACGCTATCCCCATACCAAGAGCGCAATGGGTCACCAGGACAAAGCCTCGAAAGTGTGAACACTATGATTGAGAGAAGCAGCAATATGAGCAGCATCTCGGCAATCCTGCCTAGTGCGTATTTAAATGTGCTTTTTCTCTCTTTGATCATAAACTTGTGCTATATCTCCTAAAAATTTGTGCATAAAAATGCCGGGTACGATTACTTCTGTAATCTATCCGGCCTTCTTGGTTTGGTTAATTTAATTTGATTATGATTTAGTTCTCTTCAACATCACAGATTCTTACGATTCTATCAACAGCATCTTCAATGCTGTCTTTAATCGGCAAATCTTTTGGACCAGCTATAATGGTGTTGCAGTGAGGGATTGGGATAAGCACTTTTGTAGCACTGCTAGAACCTACACTTTCAGAAATGACTGGAGAAATCTCTCCCAGCATAGCATTAGCAACAATTATTCCAATTGGACCTGCGATAATCTCCGCTTGCGATGCGCAGTATCTTATGGCGTTTTCACCCGTCGCAGCTCTCTTAGCACCTGCTTTAATCATGGCATTCGTTGCCATGCTATTGGTCCCTGCGGCTACTATATCTGCTTCAGGAAGCTTTTCTAACAACTTAGTTATAAGCTGGCGCCCTATTCCACCGCCTTGCGCATCAATTACTAGTATATTCATGGTTTCGCCTTCCTTGCGTACCAAGTGCTTCATGCAATCTATTGATATTGATGATTATATCATAGTTCATGTGCTTTTTCGGTATCTTCGGTTACTTTGATAACTTTCTGCATGTTTTATTTTCATTAAATATATTAATTTTTTGAGGTGCAGTTAGTTGCTGATTATCGTTTATCCTTTTCATTGTCTATATAAATTTCCGACTTATCTTTTAGGAAGTTTGGCTTAAGTTCAGAGATTAGAATTGCAGTAAACATGAAGACAAACCCGACAGCCTTGTTAACTGTCATGTGCTCGTTAAACAATAATATGCTGAAAATAATTCCGAAAATATTTTCAAAGCTTAGTATTATAGATACGCTTGTAGGCGATTCCGTTTTCTGCGATATAGTCTGGAACAGGAAGCAAAGTCCTGAACATACGATTCCCAGATAAAGCACTCCAAAAATAACTCTTTGGTTTATCTCAATGCTGCTTGAATGCTCCTGAGTTAATGTAAATACCCATGCAAGTATTGCAGCAACCATGAACTGAAGCAAAGTGATTAGCCCTGGATCCTTGTCTTTACCCCATTTAGCTATCGCTACAATCTGGGTAGCCCAGCATAGTGAACTGAGAATTGAAATACTATCCCCAATGCTTATACTAAATGTCCCTACAACAGATACTAATATAATACCTGTTGCGCATATTGTTGCAGCAACGATGTGATATTTCTTCGGTTTTTCTCTAAGTATTAACCCTCCGATAAATGGCACAAATACACAATAAGCCGATGATAGGAACTGACTCTTTCCAGGCATTTCAAGCATAACACCGGTAGTTTGTGTGAAGTATGCACAAAACAGAAAGCCTCCTATAATGAGACCTGATTTTATATAATTCTTATCTATTAGCTTTAGCTTCTTACGATAAATTAAAGCCAATACTATACTGGCAATTGTAAAACGAGTTGCAAGAAGTCTACCTGGCGGAATGAAGTCAGTTGAGCCTTTAACAACTACCATCGAACTTCCCCATGCAACTGCAATAAATAACAGTAATAGTTTACCCTTGATACTACCTGCCTTCTGCATAAGACAACCCCCTTCATGTCTTTTGGTTCAGTATAAGCAATTTCTGTATTATCTCGTTAGTTTACTTTCAAAATGTCACAACTAAATATGATTTCGTTGCTTAATTATATTATATTTTGGGAAACTTAACCAAAATTACTCCATTAAAACTGCGCTACGGTGCAACAATATAAAGTGCATCATCATTTCCCCTAACAAAATAGCATATACTTTAACAGTATATTATATGAACTTTAGCATATCAACAAAAACGCTCCGACCCCGCTAGAGGTCGAAGCAAATATTTATTCACATTATTAAGAAATTTCTATTGGCTTAGATCTTCATAAAATCGAACTGATTGAATCCCTCAATCTATTTCGTATTTTCTTATGCTCTCTTTCTTCTGTAGGAAACAACTCCTGCAAGAGCTGCACCTGCGAGAACAAGAACTAGAGCATATGTAAATGCATTTGAACTGTCGCCAGTCTTAATCACATTTCTGTGCACAGCACCAACTCTAGACATTCCTGGTCTTGATACTGCACCAGCACCTACTCCAGGTCTTGAGCTTACGCTCGATCCAGCACCTGCTCTTGTTACAGAGAAGCTTGTAGATGCAGACTCTCCACCTCTGAACTTAGCCTTGATTGAATGTCTTCCAGTACCAAGGCTTCTGATATAGCTCTCTCTTAGTGTTAGGACAACGCTTCCAGCCTTTGCTTCGTAGTTTGAAGGATCTACAGTCTGTCCATCAACTTCGATTCCCTGGAATCTGTCAAACACTTTGTCTCCAGCAGCATTCTTGTCTACTTCTTTATTCTCAATCTTGAATCCAAGATCTCCAGCACTCCATACGGCGTCCTTACCAACTGTGAAGTTATATCCTGTAGCAACTGGCGCTGGAGTAGCAGTCTTCTCGTAAGTGTATGTAATTGTATTGTAAGGGAATGCCTTTACGAATACAGTTGCTCCGTTGAGTCTTCCGTCCTCCAGTGAATCTGGTGTTGCAAGCATTGCGTCTAGCAGAGCCTTATCTGGATCTGCTTTAACTAGCTTATAGCCGTCGATTTCCTTTGCAGTTAGTCCAAGTGCGTATAGCTCATGGATTCCGTATGCCTTAACCTTCTTAGGTTCAGCAACCTTGTTTCCGTTCTTATCAACGTAATTAACTGTAATGGTTCTCAGCTTGGTGTAGTCATCTATGTTAAATGCAGCATTAGAAGTATCTATTATGCCATCATTTCTTACGATTACAGTTGCCTTGAGGTTCTCGTCAAAGTTCTCCCCATCTGGTGCGAATGTTAGTGTGAATGTATGATCCATACCAAGTGCACGAGGAACGAGAAGCTCGATGTGCTGTTCGTTCTTTGAAGGTACATTTGGAAGGTACATGTTGCTCCACTGCCATCTGTAAGTTGCTCCGCACTCGTATACTGGCTTAGCTGGCCACTCTGTCCCATTTTCGTCAACAACCTTGACCTTCATCTTCTTGGCATCAAGATTAGTTCCACGGAGAACAGCATTTATCTTGAGTGATACGTTGTGACTCTTAACGTCTACTTCGTAGATTTCTGGAGCAGGGTTTTCATCACTTGCCCCGCTGATCATAACTGTAGATAAAGTCTTATCTGCAGAGTTCTTTCCTGCAGGTAGAACGGAGACTATATCGTATCCCTTTATATATGTCGAATAAATCTGTCTGCCATATATTACAGGGATGATTCTGTATGACTCGGTTCTATCTGTTACATTTGCTGGTAAATCAGCAGTTACAACTGCCTCAGTATTGCTCTTTACATCAACGGTGAGGTTGTACGGTGTAACGTCGCTCAGCGTAACATCATTCTTAGCGACATTTACATTGAACTCAGGAAGTCCTGCTACGTTGTTCTTTAGATTGTGACCCTTAATAGTCGCTACGAGATGTCCTCCGTTCGAATCGAATGTAATCTTATTAAATTCCATCGAATCAACGTGTGCTCCATCTGTAATATAACGGAAGTGCTCTCCTGTACCATCCATCTTGTATTTTAGGTATGCACCCTTATCATTCTTAAGAGCGCCTGCCTTGACCATTAGATATGAAGGCACCTTCTTGTCCTTATCAGCAAGCTGAATAGTTAGAACATTTCCCTCTAATGTTACTGTGTCGTTATCGGTGAGCTCAACCTTCTTGCTTCCTCTATCGGAAAAGTAGATGAATTTCTTGATATCAATCTGGCTGTTTAGAGAAACTGGTTTCTTAAATATAACGTTAAACTGACCATCTCCCATGTTATAAGCCGACCAATCATCGATATCCAGCGCAAATGTCTTTGCTCCTGCTGGAATAGCAGAGGTATCACCTGTCTGCTCCTGCGCCTTCGCCGCAACAGTTAATAGCTGTTCCTGATTGGACAAATCTTTAATCGCAGAATAATTTACATTTCCTTTAGTTGCTACTCTTAGAGCATAAGAAAGAGTTGATGTGCTGCTATTTACAGGAAGTGTAAACTTTACCTTAGCGTGTGTGTCATCAACTACTTCAACCTGTGTAGGAAGTAATGCATCATCCACGGTACCCTCTGGATTAACTTTATAAACCTTTGCCTTAAGAGCATCTACCTGAGTAAATCCAACACCGCTTAGCTCTGCAACTACTGCTCCGCCGTTTGAGTCTAGTGATGTCTTGTCATAGCTTACAGAGCTAACCTTTACCTCAGTTGGAGCAACTGGTATCACACCTGTTCCAGGTGTAGAAGATCCTGACTTTCCTGCCTGTACAAGCGAGAATGATGCGTCAACATCCTCATAGCTGAAAGTATAGCCCTTCTGCTTCTTAATCTTATATGTTATCGAGTCTGTACTTGTATTTTCAGGAATCACAAGCTTGATAGTTCCTGTTGTATTGCTTGTCGCAACTAGCTTTGCCTCGATATTTGTCTTTGTTGAACCAGCATATACCTTTAGGTTGATAGGCTCCCCAAAGTCAAGGTTCTTACCAGTAACCTGAACGTTCACGGTCTTTCCTGCTGCCGGAACATTCTTATCAGCAACACTTAGTGATGTTATTCCCTTATCTAAAGAAATAGAATAACCAACTACATCACCAGTTGTAGGAGTTCCATCTGCTGACTTCAAAGCTCCTGCCTTGAATTTTAGACCGCTATAGTATTTATAGCCCCCTGCTAGTTTAATCTTGACATTCTTTCCACTAGCGGTTACCTCATCTGAAGCGTCCAATGGGGTTTCCTGTCCGTAGTTTGTCAAAACAACCTTTTCTTTTGCATCATCAGCTAATGTTACATTATCGCTAAATGTAACAGTTACAGTATCCGATGATGTCCACTTTGATCCTTCGATTATCGGTTTGAAATTAGCAGCTGAAACGCTCGGTAAAACAACTCCGCTCGTCATCAGCATTGCAACCGAAAGGACCATAGTTGAAAACTTTTTAATAAAGTTTTTCATGCTTTCTTTCCTTTCTTTTTCTTAATATGTGACTAATAACATAGACACGGTTATTCTAATACATTCACAAAGCTTTCACTATTTGTTCTATATATAACAAAGTCGTCAACTATAGATGAAATTTATAGTTGACGACCTTATACTTTCTTTTGTTAATATTTCAACGGTTACAAAATTTAAAAAATTTTAGCTTTTTTTCGACACATTGTATTTTTTTTTACATAATTTCTGAACTATCGAGCACTATCGTGAACGGTCCGTCATTTAAGAGGGTAACTTTCATGTCGGCACCGAACTCTCCACGCTCAACTACATTTACACGTTCTCTGCACTTCTTGATTATGTATTCGTATAAAGTATTGGCCTCATCGGGACCTCCAGCGTCGATAAACGACGGACGATTGCCTTTCTTGCAGTTCGCATAAAGCGTGAACTGTGAGATGAGGAGGAGCTCTCCTCCTACATCATCAAGAGATAGATTGGTCTTGCCGTTCTCATCTTCAAATATTCTGAGCTTAATCATCTTATCTACCATCTTATCTGCGATGCTCTTGTCATCTTCTTTAGACACGCCAATGAGAACCATGAATCCCTTGCCAATCTTCCCCAGCTCTTTGCCGTCAACTGCCACATCTGCGTGTGCTACTCGCTGTATTACAAATTTCATATGTCTTAAAAACTCCTTATTCCCTTGATTTTTCGCACATATTCTCATAAAATTATAGCATTATATTGATATCATTACACGATAATTGGAGGATACGATGAACCCATTTAAAAATACAATAGCACTAAACAAGATCAGAGCTGGCTTTCGTAAATACATGAAGCACATGCCGGCAATCAGAGCTGCTCAGGCTCAAGATGACCATGCTAAGGCTCAGCGCCTGATTCGTAAGGCGGAGGATGAATTTTGTGATTATACAGGAAAAGCACTTGGCATCAAGGTTGAAGTAATAAATCCCGAGAACATTCCTGCCAAAAGTCCGTTCCTTGTCGTTGCTAATCACCAGGGATATGCAGATATCTACGCGATGATTGAAGCTTTCCGCTCGACACAGATTGG
>NZ_CALHTQ010000132.1 GCF_938039775.1 uncultured Mogibacterium sp.
ACTCGTGTTAAATTAACGCAATTGAATCGCTTAAAATAAAAGACTAATTTAGTCTAAAAAAGATACCATTTCAAGGCCTATTTATGATAGTATATCAAGAGTATATTAACTAGAGATAATTTTCGGAGGAACAAGATGAATTGTTTTGGCATTTTTGATAACAATAATGTAGAGACAAGACGAACATCGAAGACTGGGAAGCGGGGAGAAGCAGCGAGAAGAGCATCGTCTATAGCGCTATCTTTCATGCTTAGTTTTACCATGCTTCTATCCCCAGTTACGGTTAGGGCTGAAGGTGGTCAGCCGAGATCGCTGAACAATTCAGTCAACTACACATTAGCTGGAGAGACAGATGGAGTTTTGGACTACGCTAGAACTGATTTCACCAATGAGGATGCTTCTGGTATTCATCTTGCAGTTACAAAGTGGGCAAAGTTGCCTGGCAGCTGGGGTGGTACAGATAAAGGACCTTATAACGGCAGATTCCTTATCAACTTCTTTGACGATGATTTCTATAAACAGATTCAGTCAATTGAGGTTAACGGAGTTGAGTTTGAAAAAGAGGCGGATGGAGCACTTTGGAAGGTGCCTATAAATAATCGAACCTTCCAATCTGGTTTAATCGGTGTCATCACTAATACAGATGTCACTATCAAGCTTAAGAATGGTGCGACACTTACAAGTCTCGGACTTGATTCCAAGAAAATTGATTTTACAACTACTTGGGTAAGATCTGATGGCAAAGCGGATAAGGGAGGAAATGACAATGGATTTATTCTAAAGAATAACCCTAATGTTCCTGCTCTTCCAACTAATTCCAGCGCTGGTAATGATGACTACCTGGGAACTGGATTGAATTTTCTTACAACTGATGGTACACAGTCGAAGGATGGTAATTTTTCAGGTGGAAATAGCGGCAAGCTTGTAAGCTACGATGCCAAGAACAAGGTTATAAAGTCGACAGTTTCTTTCAAGCCTGACCAGAACTTCCTGAATGCGAACAGCGGATGGGTTCTATATATCAATGAAGTAATTCCGAAGGAACTGCTCAAGTATATCGATACTAATGAGGTTAGACTTGGTGTTTCCTCTCCAACTGGTACAATCACTGCATCTAATCCTATTAAGCTAACTGTAGACCCTAACGGAAATGGTGTGATTTCTACAAAAGATACCCCGGCACTCAGCATAGTTGGTGGTGACTGGAGCAAGGTAGAACAAGTTAGGAATACCCTTGATTCACAAGTTTTCTACGGGGCACTAGGTCAGAGAAGATCATATACAATTGAGTACAAACTTAAGTCGAACGTTACAAATCAGGAGTTCGCAAAGGCTCTCAATGATTATATCACTGCTAATAATCAGCAGCTTAACTTTGAGTCATGGCTCACAGCTGATTTTGTAGATTCTACAAATGTATTTAAGGGAATCAGGAAGCCTGACGGTGGGAAGCCTAATAAGAGAATTCAGCACTCGTATACTAACGCATTCCTAGAGGTTCTTGACACTGATAAGGACGGTCTATTTGACTTTGTAGAAGACGAAATAGGTTCTGATAAGTATAACGTTGATACTGATGGCGATGGAGTTCCTGATGGTCAGGAATACCTAACAGATAAGACTGATCCGACAAAGGCTAATTCGTATCTGGTAGTTAAGCCAAATGTTACAACGACGAACATCGAAGCAAATAGAGCAGAGACAATCAAGGGAACTGTTCCAAAGACAATTTATAATAACCCTGCAGATGAAACTAAGAAGCTAACCGCTACTAACACTGATGCGGGTAACGTTATTGTAAAAGCCTATAAATACGTCGCTGATGATACAGATTACACTCACGAGACAGCGAAGGCAGAGACTACAATACCTTTTTCTGATTTGAAAGATGGAAAATTTAGTATAAACGTTCCAGCCGGAACTTTTGCAGACGGTGATAAAGTTATACTTGTAGCTTACTCACCAGATGGAAAGAATCCTATGGTTTCGAGCACTAAGGTAAATGTTGGTGCTATCAAAGTCACATTTGATACTAATGGCGGAAAATGGGCAGACGGTACGAATGCAGACAAGGTAGTATCAGCAGTAAACGGAAAAGCAACTCAGCCAGAAGAGCCTACCCGAGATGGTTACAAGTTTATGGGATGGGCTGCAACGGCTGGTGCTACTGAGGCAGATTCGGATATTCTAAAGAATATTACTGAAGCCAAAGAAGTCTTTGCTGTATGGAAAGATAACAAGGCACCAGTAATTGATAACATTGGAGACCAGACAGTTATCGAAGGGCAGCCGATAACAGAGATTACTGTTACAACTGATGACCCTACTGCTACTGTTACGGTTAAAGATTTACCGACTGGAGTTCAGTATTCGAATGGAAAAATAAGTGGTACTCCTAAAGTCACTGACTGGCATGGTAATGAGGAAACTCGTGAAATTGCAGTTACGGTAGAGGCTAAAGACCCAGCAGGAAATACTACTACAAAGACATTCAAAATCACAGTTCAGAGGGATACCGATAAGGATGGTATACCAGATATTACTGATCTTGATGATGATGGAGATGGATACCTAGATTCTGAAGAAACAGCTAAGGGATCCGATCCAAAGAATTCAAAGTCAGTACCGGCAGGTATGATAACACCGATTGCTCAGACTACGGTTACTAATCCGATTCAGACGGTTAATGATAAAACGGCAATTACGAATATAGTTGTAACACCGGGAGCTTCTGGTGCAACTGTTACCGTTGATAACAGCAAGCTACCAAGCGGAGTAACTTATGATGCAGGTACAAAGACAATAAGTGGCACACCAAATGTAACAAATTGGGGTAGTACAGAAGAAAAGCGTAAGTTTGAAATCCCTGTTGTAGTTAAGAATCCAGACGGCTCTAAGATTACAAAGACAGTAGAAATCACTGTACTTAGAGATACAGATGGTGATGGGGATCCAGATATCACTGATACTGATGATGATGGAGATGGATACTCTGATACAGAGGAAACGACAAAAGGATCTGATCCGAAGAACAGTCACTCTATACCAGCAGGTACGATTACTCCAGCAGATCCATTAAATATTATTAATCCAGTACAGACTGTTGTTGATAGACATGCTATTAATGATATAACTATAGGAACGATAGATATTGACTCGACTGAACATGTTGATAGTACAAAACTTCCACCGGGAGTTACATATAATCCAGGAACTCTCTCAATAACTGGAACACCTAATGTTACTAACTGGGGTAGCAATGAAGAAAAGCGCAAGTACGAAATTCCTATAGTCGTTACAAACTCAGATGGTTCATCGATTACTAGAATCGTAGAAATAACTGTTCTAAGAGATACAGATGGAGATGGTGATCCAGATATAACAGATCCGGATGATGACGGTGATGGATATACCGATCTCGCAGAAAAGACACAAGGTTCTGATCCTAAGAGCGCAAGATCTATTCCAGCTGCTGTTGTGACACCTGTTGCTCCAACTACTATCACAAATGGGACACAGACGGTTAATGATAAGACAGCAATTACAAATATTGTAGTAACACCTGGAAATGCAGCGTCTGTAGTTACAGTAGATAATAGTAAGCTACCAAATGGTGTTACCTACGATACAGGTACTAAGACTATCAGTGGTACGCCAAATGTAACAGATTGGGGTAGTACAGAGGAAAAACGTAAGTTTGAGATTCCTGTAGTAGTTACGAATCCAGATGGAACTAAAATCACCAAAACTGTAGAGATTACAGTACTAAGGGATACAGATGGTGACGGTGACCCAGATATTACAGATACAGACGATGACGGAGATGGCGTACCAGACACAGTAGAGACCGCAAAGGGTTCAGACCCTAAGAATGCGAATTCCAGACCTGCTGCTGTTGTACCTCCTGTGACACCAACTACTATCACGAATGGTACACAGTCTGTAAATGATAAAACCGCAATTACGAATATTGTAGTAACACCTGGAAATAATAATGCAACTGTGTCTGTAGACAATAGTAAGCTACCAAACGGCGTTACTTATAACCCAGCAACTAAGACTATCAGTGGTACACCAAACGTAACTGATTGGGGTAGTACAGAAGAAAAACGCAAGTTTGAAATTCCTGTTGTAGTAACGAACCCAGATGGCTCAAAGGTTACTAAGACTGTCGAGATTACAGTATTACGGGACACAGATGGTGACGGTGATCCCGACATCACAGATACGGATGACGATGGCGATGGTGTACCAGATACGGTAGAGACAGCAAAGGGTTCAGACCCTAAGAATGCGAACTCTAGACCAGCTGCTACGATTACACCTATTCCGCAGCCAACGATCACTAATGGAACGCAGAGCGTTAATGATAAGACTGCGATTAGCAATATCGTAGTAACACCTGGAAATAATAATGCAACTGTGTCTGTAGACAATAGTAAGCTACCAAACGGCGTTACTTATAACCCAGCAACTAAGACTATCAGTGGTACACCAAACGTAACTGATTGGGGTAGTACAGAAGAAAAGCGTAAGTTTGAGATTCCAGTAGTCATTACGAATCCAGATGGTTCTAAGATTACCAAGACTGTTGAAATCACAGTACTAAGGGATACAGATGGCGATGGTGATCCCGACATCACAGATACGGATGATGATGGGGATGGATATTCAGATGCTGTTGAAGCTTCAAATGGAACTAACCCTAAGGATGCGAATTCTAGACCAACATCTAGTGTAAACTCAGGAAGGTCAGGAGGACATAGTGCACGTAATCATGCAGGAAAGACTCCACTAAGATCAGTTTTAGGTCCTAAGACAGGAGATAGCTTTGAGGTTTATGTATATGCAGGATTTGCTATCTTTGCAGCATTTGAAGTAGCAATTCTGATGCTAATTCGCAGGAGAAGAAGAGACCGTTAATAGTAGTACTAGTTGCACAAATTTTAACCTTCTCTAAACCTTAGAAGGTATTAATAGGTAAACAAAAATGGGCTTGAGCATAGTGTTCGGGTCCATTTTTGTTATATCTATAAATTAAGATATTAATATATGATATAATCTCGATAATTGCACAAATGCTTGGTAATATCGTGTATAATATGTGAACAAGTATGTCGTTTTTTACATAGTGATTATTCGTTATAACAGTTCATTGAAAGCAAAGGATTCGAAATGAGTATTAAAAAATCTCTTACACCGGCATTGGTGGCTTTGGTAACATTCATTTTAGCATTTGTTATGTTTGGATTTGAGGCTCATGCAGCAACTGTGAATGCAAGCAGTGTTGTAGAGATTCAGCAGGCAATTAACAATTCTACTGGGGCTACTGAAATAGTTCTTACAGGAGATATGGATCTCAGCACACCGATTAACGTGCCAGCTGGTAAGGACATCACACTTAAGGGTGGCGTTACAATAACTAAGAAGAATACCGGACTAGCTGTTAAAATAGCTGAAGGTGGTTCTTTAACATGGAAGGATATAAAACTTGATGGAAATGGGCTTGGTACAAACTATAGCTCAGCAATCATCGATAATGCCGGAAAGTTCACCATGGATAGTGGTGAAATTAAAAATGTAAATACCAATCAGGGGTTTATTGGTGTAGTTAAAGTTAGAGGTGCAAATGCATCCTTTACCATGAATGGCGGATCACTACATGATAACAAGATGTCCAATCAGTTCGTTGCTATAGTTAAGGTTACAGAAGGTGCTGCATTCACTATGAACGGCGGTGATATCTCGAATAACACACTAGAGCCAGATGGGAGTTCAGGATTAAATGCTGCCGTAACAGTTGAGGGAATCAAAGGAAGTTCAACAATGGTTATGAATGGCGGTACTATTACGGGGAATAGCTCTGACTTTGGGGGTGTACTTGTTGGAAGCTTTAGTACTAATAATACTATGCAGCAGAATTTTTCAAACCCAGCATATCGCTTCTCAACTGGTAAGATGACTATGAATGGTGGTACCATTTCCAACAATACGGCACTATCGCTAGGTGGTGGTATTGCGGTTAACGGAGCTGGTCAGCTAACAATGGAGGGCGGAACGATTTCTGGTAACAAGGCTCCATTTGGTGGCGGAATTGGTGTCAATGATTATCTACTGTCCAATGATCGTGGTACATACCCAGAGGCAACTTGGAGAAGATTTTTCCCTGCAAAGGTAACTATCAATAATGGTCTTATTACTGGAAACCATGCAACTATTACAGGAAAGAAAGTAAATAATGATCCTTTTGCTGAAAATGGAGTAGGTGGTGGAATCTATGTTGCTTCGCAGGAAGTTACTATAAATGCTGCAACCATAACTAACAATATTGCTGGAAAGCAGGGTGGAGGAGTTTATGTTGCTGCTGTACCATATAAGCTTCAGATGGGCAAGACTATGGTGACAGGTAATAAAGCTAATAAGCTTGGTGGCGGAATGTGGCTCTGCCCAACAGGTTCTGCAAAGACTTCTATTACTAACGGAGCTTCGTTCTTTGACAACACTGCAGGTACAGGAGCAGATAATAACGATAAGACTGCTGCTGGAGATGATGTTGCATCTATTGCAAAGAATGATCCAGCATCTCAGACACTAGTGCTTTCTAACAACGGACTCGATAACTGGCTAGTTCACTGGTATGAAGATGGAAAGATTGATAATTCATATCTAGGTGCATCTAACGGAAGCGATAGATACTCTAATACAGTTAACTCTCCTGTTGATAGAGGTACACTGAATGGAATAACTGATAATATTTCCTTGAAGGCAGTTATTTCAGATCAAGGTAAGGCAGCATCTAGAACATCTGCTAAGGTTATAGTTACAGGCAATTCAGCACCTCGTGGTGGTGGAATTGGTTCTAACGGCGAGGTTGATTTTGGAACTGCTCCAGTTGAATATGATAAGGTAAAGCTTGATGTTACTAAGAATTGGGAAGCGGATAATACAAATCATGTAACATCTGTGGCAGTTGGAATTTTTAGAGTTACCAAGAGCGTCCTTGATGCTGTTACTGTAACTGATGAGAACGGTGCAGCTGTTGATACAACAGGTTGGACTG
>NZ_CALHTQ010000133.1 GCF_938039775.1 uncultured Mogibacterium sp.
AAATGTACAGTTGCTTCGTGAAAAATACTTGCTTGAAACTCCGAATCCAAACGATGCTACTGCGCGCGAGTTGACGGAACGTTTGATGGCTGCAAGCAGTGTCGAAATCTTTAATGCATATCTTCCACAGATTAAGGATCTTTATTTACCACTCAATAATGAGGCGGAATTTGGGAAAGAGTTCGATGATGCGCATAACATTCGCTATATCAACATTACAAAGTGGGTTACAGATAAGAGAGAAAACAATATAGAGAAACTAATCAACGTATATCAGGTTCTGTCAAACGAAGAATGTAACATCGCTTTGATATTCAACCGCACATGCCAAGAGACTAATGTGTATTTGGCGGTTCTCAATACTGCAAATGATAACAACAATGTAAAGGCAAACAACTTTAGGGATAGATTAGTTGATGCTATTAAGGGTAATTGCCCTGGTGTTGAAATAAGCAATGGTTCAGAGTCAGTGCCACCATGCTTCGATGACAACAAGGCTTATTCAGTAGCTACGGCAACAAATATCCCTACTGAAAAGTCTGAAAAATTTATAAGTCAGACAATAGAAAAGTTGTTAGATGGAACAATTCCAGCTGACAATGGTGAAGAGTACACGCTCGTGCTACTGGCAACCCCGATTCTTGATGTTGAAGAACGCAAACTGCATCTAACGGACATCTACACAGCACTCGCTCCATATGCATCATGGCAGACGAACTTCCAGTACACGGAGAGCGACTCAACTGGATCGATGGCTCTCTTTGGTGTGAATGCGGGAATCAATGCTGGAGTGCAGAGTGGAAACAACCGTTCCACGGGAAGAACGGATGGAACTACCGATACTGATGGTGATACGAAAAGTCGTTCAAATACTAAAGGAAAATCAGAATCTGAAACTAATAGTCATTCTGATTCAAAAGGTACTAATTGGGGTGTTAATGCTGGATTAAATGTTGGAGCAAAAGAGGGCACACAAGGAATAGGTGGTAGTCTTGGAGGGTATGCAGGAAAATTTAAAAGTGCAACAGATACACTGTCCAAAGGCACCACAATCACCAAGAGCACTACTGATACTATATCCAAGATAACTAGCAAAGCAAAGTCTGTAGCCAACACGGTATCGAATGGAATTTCCAGAGCCACTAACTTCGGAGCTAACTTCGGAGCTAATTTCGCTAGGTCTTCAAACGTGACCGCTACAATCGGTAAGAATGAAGGTATTACACAGACATTTACAAATTACAATATTAAGCATTCATTAGATATGCTTGAAGAGCAGATGAAGCGTTACGAGAAGTCGTCGGCTCTTGGCATGTGGGATTTCGCTGCGTATGTAATCGGTGAGGACCAGAATATTGTAAACAATGTTGCACATTCTTACATCGGTCTAACTCAGGGAGAGGCATCTTATATGTCTCGCTCATCAATTAACCTGTGGCGCGGTGACCTAGGCGAAGGTAGTAGAGATGCACGTGAGATTTACTCTTATATTAAGGAACTTAGACATCCTCTGTTTGGAATTAATCCTGAACTAACAGAAGCAGATCCTGATTTCTTCGTGTATCCCCCTGTTGTAAGCGCGACAACGGCGCTATCGGGAAAAGAGCTTTCATTTTCACTGAACTTCCCCCAGAAATCGGTTGCAGGCCTACCTGTGCTTGAGTGCGCTGAATTTGGAAGAACTGTAGTAACTTATGATGGTAACGACGGAAGAAATAATACTATCAACTTAGGGCGTATATTCCACATGAACCACGAGGAACGTACTAGAATTAAGCTTTCATCAAAATCACTCACTTCGCACGCATTTATAACTGGAAGTACGGGTGCTGGAAAGAGTAATGCCGTATACCAGATACTAGATGAAGTTGCTAATGAAGGCGTGAAGTTCTTGGTAATTGAGCCGACTAAGGGCGAATATAAAAATGTGTTTGGTTCAAGAGAAGATGTAAATGTGTACGGAACAAATCCTAGACTAAATGAGCTTCTTAGAATCAATCCATTCAGCTTTCCAAGTGAAATACATGTCCTTGAGCATATAGACCGCATAGTGGAAATCTTCAATGTATGCTGGCCTATGTATGCTGCGATGCCAGCCGTACTCAAGGATGCAATCGAAAAGTCCTATGAGGATTGCGGATGGAATCTGACCGAATCTATAAATAGGTATGATGACAATTACTACCCAAGATTTGCAGACATCGAGAGAAATGTTAAGACGATAATAGATGCCAGTGAGTATGATACGGAAAATAAGGGTGCGTATAAAGGCTCATTGTTGACGAGGCTACACTCATTGACAAATGGACTAAATGGTATGATTTTCTGCGATGATGAAATCAGCTGCAAAATGCTGTTTGAGAATAATACGGTTGTAGATTTGAGCAGAGTCGGCTCTAGTGAAACGAAGTCACTAATCATGGGAATCCTAGTTCTCAAATTACAGGAGCACAGAATGAGCTCCGTAGAAGGCATGAATTCGAATCTAAAGCATGTTACAGTTCTGGAAGAGGCTCACCATATCTTGAAGAGGACTTCTGCAGAGCAAAATCAGGAAGGCGCAAACTTGCTTGGCAAGAGCGTTGAGATGATAGCGAATGCTATTGCTGAGATGAGAACATATGGAGAAGGATTCATCATAGCGGATCAGTCTCCTGGACTTCTAGACATGGCGGCAATACGTAATACAAATACAAAGATAATCATGAGATTGCCTGATAAGGGAGACCGTGAGCTAGTTGGATATGCGGCAAATCTAGATGATGATCAGATTAAGGAACTTGCAAAGCTACCATGCGGTGTAGCTGCTGTGTACCAAAATGAGTGGGTTCAGCCAGTTCTGTGCAAGGTGAAGCTATATGATGCAGAGTCTACTAACTACCTGTATGTGCCAGAACATAACGATGTTGGAACAGAATCGCTAGAAGACAAGAAGTTTATAGCCGAGGTACTGAGCAGTGGAAGAGAGGTACCCCCTGAAGAACTACAAAGCGATATTAAGCCAAGACTTAACAAGATGGGGCTCGATGCATTTATAAAGGTAAAAGCTTTGGACATGATGGTTAAACCAGCGGAGCAGCCTCGTATGACTAAAATGGCGATTATATACGATGCGCTATTCCCAACTATAACAGAGGCAGTTAAAACTGCATATCAAGAGACATCAGAGGCTAGTGTATGGACTAAGTATGCGGAGGATGCTGTTCATGAACTAAGAATAGATGATATGACTACACGTTTAAGGCTAGATATAATTCAATGTGGAGTTACATACTACCTGATAAATGTTGCTGATAAAATAGCTGACCTTGAGAAATGGAGTGAGATGGGAGGACTCAAATGATAGAAAAACTTGCAAAGACAATGGAGAGCGTTGGAAAGCCAACTGAAAAACAGCCTGATAATAAATTTGATCCTGATAAGAGAGTTAATTTTGAACATGACAAAGGCGACAAAAAGGTCGAAGATAAAGGATTTGATCCGGATAAAAGGATAGAAGTGCCAGAGGCTGAAGTTAAAGCGGAAGGTAGCAAAATAGAGAATCAAGGTGATGTTAATTCTGCAATCAAAGATTGTGTAGATGATGTTAAATCAAAATCTGAGTACCCTGAAACAATTAAGAATAAAATAGACGCTTCTCAATTAAGAGATGTTTCGAGAGCAGAAGTAGCTGAAAAACGTAGGGACTTTGAGAAACAAAAGATAGCTCTTAGAAAGGCGTTTGAAGAAAAATACGGAAGAGAGTTTCCTAAAGAAAAGAAAGATGTAGTGTCGGATGATGGTAATATAGTAAGGAAGGCAGGAAGTTGCTACGAACTACACCATATCGTACCTCTAAGCCTTGGAGGTGATAATTCGCTTGATAATCTTACACCTATGAGTTATTCTGCACATAAAGAGCTTCATGGTTCAGATTCTGCTTATAGCAGGCTTCGTAGTGCGGTGAAGGGAGAAGTATAGTATGAAAAGTTTTATTGATAAAGCAAAAAATCAGCCAATTAATGAAGAAGTAGTAAAGAGTATAGAAAAATCATATTCTTGCAATCTGCCGGAGGAGCTAAAACATATAGTTTCATGTGATGATGACAGTAGATTTGGATATGATATAAAGATATTATCAGAAAAAGAGATAATAAATGCTGAAGATATTATACATGGGGAGCTTTCTTCATATAAATTAATCCCTGTAATCGATATATTTGATTATGACTTCATTGCATACGATA
>NZ_CALHTQ010000134.1 GCF_938039775.1 uncultured Mogibacterium sp.
GCTCAAGTGCCTGATCAACATCGGCGATTATATCATCGATATCCTCGATACCTACTGACATTCTCACTAAATCCTGAGAGATTCCAGCCGCTACTAGCTCCTCATCGTTCATCTGTCTATGAGTAGTCGATGCAGGATGAAGCACACAAGTTCTTGAATCAGCTACGTGTGTAACTATCGCTGCGAGCTTTAGCGAATCCATGAACTTAATAGCTGCCTCTCTACCGCCCTTTACTCCAAATGCGATAACACCGCAAGAACCGTTTGGAAGATACTTCTGTGCAAGCTCGTGCTGGCTATCGCTTTCTAGACCTGAGAACGAAACCCAAGCAACCTTGGGGTGATTCTCTAGATGCTTAGCAAGAGTCATAGCATTCTCGAAGTGTCTCTCCATTCTGAGGTGAAGAGTTTCGAGTCCAATACCTAGATAGAATGCATTCTGAGGCGATGGAATAGAACCGAGGTCGCGCATCAAGTTAGTTGTCATCTTTACAATGTAAGCAGCTTTGCCAAAACTCTCAGTGTAAACGGTGCCGTGATAAGTCTCATCAGGAGTTGTTAGTCCTGGGAACTTCTCACTGTACTTAGTCCAGTCAAAGTTACCGGAATCAACTACTACACCACCAACCGAATTAGCAGAACCATTCATGTACTTTGTAGTTGAGTGTGTAACAATATCAACCCCCCACTCAAAAGGCTTACAGAAGATAGGTGTTGGGAAGGTGTTATCAACGATTAGCGGAACACCGTGCTCGTGTGCTGCATTTGCGAACTTCTCGATGTCTAGTACGCTTAGCGACGGATTTGATAGAGTCTCGCCAAATACAAGCTTAGTGTTAGGCTGGAACTTTGTCGCTAACTCCTCTGCTGTAATTTCAGGATCAACAAATGTTGTCTCGATACCCATCTGCTTCATAGTGTGAGCAATTAGGTTGTATGTTCCTCCATAGATAGCAGAAGTTGAGATGATGTGATCCCCTGCATTTGCAATATTTAGAATAGCGTAGAAATTTGCAGCCTGACCAGATGATGTAAGTATAGCTGCAACACCACCCTCTAGCTGGCAAATCTTGTTTGCTACTGCATCATTAGTTGGGTTAGCAAGTCTAGTATAAAAATATCCAGGCTCTTTTAAGTCGAATAGATTTCCCATCTGCTCTGATGATTCGTACTTATAAGTAGTGGACTGAATTATTGGAACTACTCTTGGTTCTCCGTTCTTTGGCTCGTAGCCACCCTGCACGCATACCGTGCTAGTTTTGTAATTTGTCATATAAAAGTCCCTCCTTTTTGTATCTAATTAACTATATAGTGTTTATTCGTGAATTGCAAGTTGTACGAAGAGCGTTAATTAAATGATACTTATTACTTAACCGAACCGAACAAGTCATTAAGTGCCTCCGCCATTGTCGGATGTGTAAATATCTGGTTAGCGAGCACTGTGTATGGCTGCTTTGCAATCATTGCTGTAACTACAATATTGATAACTTCGTGAGACTCCTCTCCAAAAAGTACTGCTCCAAGTATCTGATCAGTATCGGCATCAACGACAGCCTTGTAGATCCCCGTCTGATTTCCAAGTATCTTGGCCTTTGGAATAGCCGTTACGGGCAATTTCGAGACTCTTACGTTATAACCTTTTTCCCTTGCATCTTTTTCACCGAGACCAACTTTAGAGAATGTAGGATGTAGAAATGCTGAGAAAGCTATTTCCTGGCGCTCTTTTCTCGAGTAGCTTCCATCCCCGTCTAAATAGCTTTTCACAATGCGGTAATCATCGAGGGAAACGTAAGTGAACTGAGGCCCGCCGTTAATATCTCCCATTGCGAAGATATGTGGCTTGTTAGTCTGCAGGTGATCATTTACACTAATAAACCCACGCTCTGAAACCTCAACTCCAGCATTCTCTACATGCAGGTCCTCAACATTTGCTCTTCTGCCAGTAGCAACTAGTAGAGCATCTGCCCTAAGCTCTTTGCTGACACCATTTTCGGTATAGGCGATTGAAACTTCATCATCGCTCTGCTCAACATGATTAATTTCTGAATTGAATAGAATATCACCACCTAATGACTTATATGATTCATATACTACTTCTGCTACATCATCATCTTCTCTTGGAAGTAGTCTGTCCCCCATATCAATAATCGTTACTTTAGTTCCAAACTTTGCATATGTTGCTGCAAACTCTAGCCCTATAAATCCACTACCCAGAATAGCTAGAGTCTCTGGAAACTCCTCGAGGTTCATCAGCGTTTCGCTAGTATGAATGCGGTTTCCTACTTCAAGTCCTTTTACGTTAGGAATAAACGGTCTAGTTCCAGTATTGATAAAAATCTTTTCTGCGAATATCTCATATGAATCCGCTCCATTATCAACTAGGATTGTGTGGTCGTCTTTAAACGAGGCTGTACCATCTATAACTTCTACGTATTCATTGCTCTCAACCTTAGCGTAATTTGCTTTATTCAGCTTGGATATAAGGTTTTTCTTACCAAGCACAGATTCTTTATAGTATGCTCTATTATCAGCATTGCTATAAGCCTTTCTATCTGCACAAGTTGCTAAGAACTTAGATGGGATGCACCCCACGTTTATGCAGGTTCCACCATACATATTTGATGATTTCTCAACGAGAACAGTCCTCTCTCCTTTATTTCCAAGGTAATTAGCCAGCGTCTTTCCAGCTTTTCCGAAACCAATTATTATGTTATCTACTTTTCTATTCATTTTTATTATACTCCTTATTGTAATTTTAAATTGCGTGCTATTTATTCAAACAATATCACATTGCATAAAGCATAATATGTTGAATTGTAGAAGTTTTTTAGTTATTGAAATATATAATTTATTTCTTAAAAATATCCTTCTTTTTTAAACCATTCTTCTTAGCCTTTGGAATCCAGTACATTCTATTAGCCTGATGTTTCCATATAAACCTTGGCCAATTAGGATTAATATATAAATCTTCTCCTGAGTTCTGCCTATTGATGTTTGTGGCAAACACTTCTAAAGCATCGCCTAAATTTTTAGTCGGTCCATGTCCGAGTGGTACTTTTTTTAGAAAAGGCAGCATCTCACCAGCTCCACATCCTATTCCTTGCCCCCAAACAAAACCATTGTCATTACACCAAAACTTCATCTGTTGAACGGCAATATGATTCTGTTTGCCTTCATAAAAGCCATTATTCATAATTGCGTATATAATGAGATTATTATTTCTATGATTTTCACTTATTCTTTCCATAAGATAAAGGATGTGAGATGGAATACTATCAACATACAAAGGAAAAGCAAGTACGAGCATATCTGCATTTACAATTTCATCAACATTATTATCTGCCGATTTAAAGCTGTCCACATGAATAATAGTCACTTCATTTTTTTTTATAAGTGGCATTAACAATTCTATAAGAAGTCCAGAGTTGCTCTTCCCACTTCTTGGACTACCATTAACAATTGTGAGCTGCATATGATACCCCCTTTCTCAACGCTTCCTCTTCATTTTCGCAGAAATTAATCTTTAACCTATTTGCATCAAAGTTAATTGCATTAGCCTCTACTAGCTTTGTAGCGATTTCTTTTTCTTCATTTGAGATATCACTTCCATAAAAACATACAATAAGATTGAACTTATTACGGTAACGCTGCTTATGATGTGTTTCATTTTGTTTTATTTTGAAGAAAGGAAGTAAATAAGGAATGCTTCGGTCTATTACATTTTTTACAAATGGACTATATCCTCCGTAGAAGCAGCGACTTATAACAATGACATTTTCCGCCGCACCAAACAACGCCCCCATATTTTGATAGTCATCATTTATCACACATTTGCCTGGTGTCTTTATCCAGCATCCGAAGCAGCCCATACAATTTCTAATTGAGTTATTATTTGAAATGACCTTTATATCGTCATTCTCTCCAATAAATTTCTCAACTTCAATTTTGCTTAAATCATGAATTAGTAAATTCATCTTGTATCTCCTATATTTCTCTGATGATACATAATATTATACTCCCTCACAATCCGCTCTTTATGATATGTGCTTATTCTTTTTGAAAAACTATTACCTATATCAAGATATGAATTGTTATAATACCAATATATGCTTTTTATTATATTTTAGAGGGGAAAAGACTTCATATGGGCTTTTTAATTGTATTTCTTGGCTTTTTTATCATCCTGAGTCTGTCTTTCATTGCCACTATTTATATATACGTTAGATTCGCCTTTGCTGTTAAATCTGATACAGAAGTTCCTGCTTGGATTTATAAAATCGGTCAATCGTTCAAATCTAGAAGCTATATCACCTTTGATAACGTTACTGATTCCAAGGCATTTAAAGAAGCGACACTATTTATTGTTAGGCTCATTTTTATAAATTTTCTTTTTATAGCCGTAGCTTATCACAATACTCACAGCCTAACATTCGCCACATACAAATGCATAAAGGCACAGTTTGCCCTTGTGCTCGTAACTACTTTTATTCAAAAAATTATTAAATTAATCTCTATAACGAGAGCTAAATCAGATAAGCCTATTTACTCATATGCTTCGACGAACGCTGTAATTGCTTCGATATTTTTTACTTCTTTCATCTTAATGCTCTGCACGTCTATGGCAGGCATTCCTGTAAAGCCGCTTAACATACAGCTTGATAATACCAATGTGATTATCGGTGAGACGACAGCAGCCGACCTCATTTCTTCGGGATTCACTTTCACCGATGCTTCACCAAATGATATAGTTGTAAATCAGCGTAACGATCACTTTTATTATGGCAAGCTCGTTGAGATTACTAAAGATGGTAAGTCTTACGGAAACATGTTTCTCACTCCGGAAAGCGGTGATAAGGACGAGCTCAGGAACTGCATAGTTACATTTTACAGAGTGGAAGCTACGAACAAGCAGATATCAAAAGTGAAAATAAACAATACAAGACTAGAAAATCTTAGATACAATGACTTTAAGAGTAAGAAAATGATTAACATCTTCTCGCTAAATCCACTTGACTACAAAGAAGATACATATGATAACTCTTTTAGCTTGAAGGTCGGCACCGATGAATACCTAATATGGAAAGCATACTGGATTACCGCTGATTTTAACTCTGATAAATCACCTTACAGATATAGTATAGGAGCGCACCACATAAAATGGGAGTAAGCACTACGCTTACTCCCATTTACATATTTTCTAACAAACTTATTTCCTTTTGTAAAATATTTTTTTCTTTCAAAATTGCTATGAGTTCTTCTCGCTGCTGTTCAGACATATATTTTTTTACTTGATTGTTTTGCGAAGAACTATAGCACTGCCTGATAGCAATCTTAATGTGGGACAACGTAAGTTTATCTCTTTTCTTCTCTAGTACTTTTATAAAAATATCCCATACAAATGCTTCTTCATATATCCAAAAGAACGATG
The DNA here is from genome assembly GCF_938039775.1 of uncultured Mogibacterium sp. Next base: position 5,429 of record NZ_CALHTQ010000134.1, read on the forward strand.
CTACAGCCTGCAGTACCTTGGGGTGTTTTTGTGTCTCAAGCAAATATCTAACGTATTTTTTACTTTCTTCTTCAAAATGATTAATTTTGTCTTCTGTAATTATATCTGAGTCAGCCTTATATAAATGACTTAAATGAATATATCGTGCACAAAAGCATTGGAGAGTATATACATTGTTCCATATAGTATCAGTATCGGTCTCTTTTTTAATTGCTGAGATATATCTATCTGTATTGATAATAAACCAAACCTTTATCTGTTTTGTATCTTTAGTACCAAGCTCTTTGCATGCAGCTCTCCTAAAATAACTTGAGGCTTTTTTACGTTCTTTCTCATCATTGCTTTCCAAGTTGCATAGTTCATTGTCCATTGTCTCAATCGTATATTTCATATCAATTCCTCGTGATATTTAAAATTTATGTCTTACACAGTCTACCATATAACAAGAATATTCTGGATATAATTTAAGCTCCATTTCCGGTCTCAGCTGCTTGTACTTTATGCGGGATATCATTTCTTCAAAATCTCGCTTATCTTTCTCCCAGCTTTCTAAAATCTCCTGCTTTTCCTTCTCACTATCATATTCTGTATCTATTATGGCATCAGCAATTGCACCCTCAAGATATTTTCGATTCTTTTCTTCAAGTCGTGTAAACCTATCTCTTTTACCACTTATCCACAGCACATAATACAAGTGTTCCCAATCAACTGTATAGTATTCGCTCTCCACTTCTTCAGTGCAGTAGCTCAGGAATCTATCATATTCTTCTAGCGCATAATATGCATCAAATACCTGATATTCCATAATATCATCGGTATTCAAATCATAATTATCGTCAGATCCTATTTTTATATTTTCTAGATATGAAATCGCAGTGTTTTTATCACCGAGAGCCACATCACAGTATGCTATACAAAGCTTTAGCCACATTCTATCTGGATACACCGTAATTAATTTTTCAAATATATCTTTCGCCTCTTGATATTCTCCAAGCGCATAAAGTGATGCCCCATAGTTAATATTAGATTCATAACTATTCTCTAGTTCTCTTGCATACTTAAAAAACTCATTACTACGCACGATATTCTTTTTCTCTTTAGAGAAATCATTATCAGGAAAATAATAAAGTCCGAGGGCTTTATATGTCTCTACATATGGGGATTTCAAATCCTTCGCTTTTATCAAATAATCTAACGCTCTTCTTGAGTAATCTTCAACGAAAGCAATATTGGTATAAATCCTCGCAACTTGCTTATCATCAATCTCATTTTGAAATCTATCTAGAAAATCCTCAAGCAATTTAATATATTCGGTGTCACCTTCTCTAAGTTCTAATTTGACAGAAGCCAATGTGCATATTGCATCTACATCAGAGGGATGCTCCTTTAACTTAGAGAGTAGATATTCTTTCATCTGTTCGAGATAGTCTTTTGATCTTTCAAAATCTTCTAAAAAAGATTCTTCATATCGATTTTCATATTCTGCTTTTAACTGTATCCAGTGCGCTCTTATATCCTTCATCATGTGTATCAATCCTAAAGGTCTCTACTGTAAAAAAACAAGTCTATCTATAGATATAAGTTAATTCTATCAAAAAAGCTGGGTGCGATATACCCAGCTTCCATTTAAATTTTTATCCTTTTTTTAATGTAAGTTGATTAATCTCTACTTCACATTCTTCCTACGATTATATCCAATGGCGCTTAAAGCTAGTCCCGAAGACAGAAGTAATAGTGCATACTGTGCAAAGTTCCCTTCATCCCCTGTTTTTGGAGATTTAGACTTTACCACAACGCCTGGCTTCTTTGCCCCTGGCTTTGGTGTTGTACCTGGAGTTGTCGGTTCAGGCTTAGCGTTATCAGTTACAGTTATTTTTCCACTAGCAGCTACTATAGTCTCACCCTGAGCAATTGCTCCGAGTGTTACGGTTCCATCTGCATTTACTGTAAATGTAAAGTCTGTAACTGCAAGGAATCCCGCTGGCGCAGCTTCCTCGTGGAATCTATATGTTCCAGGCTCTAGCTGGATCTTTTTGCTAGTTGTGGTGCTTGTCCACTCGCTAACCTTCTGTGTGCCCTTGTAGATTTCAATCTGCGCTCCTGCAAGCTCTGTGCCACCGAGCTTCACCTTGCTGAATTCCACTTCCTTGGTTGTTGGCTGTGGCTGTGGTGTATTTGGCTGGAAGTGGCCGCTTAACAAATTCTGATAAGCATTATCTTTTGACCTATAAATGTCGAGTTTCGTTCCCGCAGGAATTGCAGTAGTACTATTAACTAAATCGTTAAATGCATTTTTCTCATTTTCAGTAAAATTGTTACCACTTGTGTCTCTTGCTGGCATATTGAAAGTGTCAGTATAATACCATACAGCATACTGTGTTATCTGTCTAAACTGACCATCTGTTAATCCATATCGCTCTTTTATTCCTGATTTGTTGTTAGGATAACCGTTATAAATTACTCTAACTAATCCATTATAAAGATCCTGACCGGTAACTCTTTCAGTATCTGCAAGCTCTGCAAAGTTCGCTGCTGTTCCTAGCTCTTTAGTATATAAAGTTTTTCTTGGTGAAAAAGAACTCTCAGGAAATGCTCTATGATCATTAAAACAATATGCTACATCTCCCTTATCATTTGAACCATTCGGTCTAACATAGATTGGGTTTTTAAGGTGATCACTAGCTGGATACTCTCCCGATTTTGTGTACGCCTGATATACATCTTCAGCGTGTACTTCCATAAATGGACTAGAAATAATTGGAATCATAATAATAGATAGCATCAACACTATAGCTACAATCGGATTCCTAAATTTGTTGATAACTCTGTTCATTAACACCCCTCCTTTTGGACTCGTTATTCAGGCGAATTATATACTGAAACATATAAATTTTCAACAATTTTCGATAAATGTAGAACAGTTGTCTAATAAAACTGCTATATGTTATTCTTTTTTTCGATTCTAAGTCTTTCTGCTGGTTTTGGAATTTTACTAAATGCTGTTCTGCTACTAACCTTAATCAAGCTACTTAAAGCAGTCATAAGTTCTGCTCTTTTTTCCTTTGGCAGCTTAACCAGACCTTTTATAATAATGCCTGTATTCTTGAAAAAGCTGTCGTTAAACTCATAAAATGTCTCAGCTTCTGTCTCTTCAATCATCGAAAACACAGTAGATACAATCGATAATCTCGTTTCATCATCAATCTTCTCTAGCCATGAACCAAGTGCCACATCAACAAAGTTTCCGAATGCATCCAGCTCTGCCTCGACAAAACTATCCTTTTTTACTTTCCATGTCATAGCGTCATGCTGATATAGGCCGATTGCATCGCTCTCTATGACTCTCTGCTCACTTTCATTAGCTAATAGCTGCCCAATCATAGATGTTTGAGGAACAATGGTGCATATCTTAGGCAATATCTCCTTATAGCCTGTAGACTCAATTACTTCATCTCTAAATCCAGGGCCATCGTTATTATATACACGGATGATACGATCTTGGACCACCTTGTCACAAAACGCAGAAGCAAACATAGCAAAATTTCCCCCTTTCGAGTGACCGCCTACTATCAGCTCACCTTCTAGGAGTTTCGATACTTCATTTAAATATTTAACAGCTGCCTTTGCACCTTCAGTATCTGCCATAAAAGCCATGAGAAAGTCCTCTTTCCAGCCTGTTATTGTGCTATCCGTTCCTCGAAAGGAAACGTAGTTTGTTCCATCTGGAAGTATGAATGTAACTGCTGCAAATTGCTTTACCTTCTCCTTATCGATATCTTCCGCATAGCACAAAACTTTCGTCCCTTTGAATCTGTCAGCCTGCACCATCTCTTCTAACAGCAGTGCTACACGCTCAGTAAACTGCTTGCTCTCCCTAATCTCGTCTAGCGAGTAGTTTTTGCAAAAAAGCTCAAATATTTCCTCAAGTGTATAAGAATCATCAGAATTAGTAAAAAACTCACCGAAATCAATATATGCAAGACACGATAAGATGACGTTATCTATATCGTTAAATGGCGAAATATCGAGGCTTACATCATTTCGCCATTTTAAGTAATCTAGTAAAACCATTAGAACTCCTTTACTTCATCGAATACATTTATAAGTTCATCCTTATTAACAGATAATTCATCAGGTATCAGGTTTAAAATTTCCTCTAGTGCCTGGAATATTTCATCCCTTTCAGTGGTATAGATAAAATTTTTTCTTTTATCCATTTTGTTAAAGCCCACGGTATACTCTCTAACTAAAGTCTCTATTTCCTTTATTAAGTCATTATCTGGATCTGCTA
>NZ_CALHTQ010000135.1 GCF_938039775.1 uncultured Mogibacterium sp.
TTATTTAGGAACGAAGATACCGTCTTGTAAAAGTTAGGATACGTCTCCTTCAGGTACTTAACATTGATTACCCAGTTAATTAGGAGCAATTCTAGAACCTGAGCAAAATCAACATTTAGCTCTGCTAAATCAGCCTCCGTTAGCTTAACGTAATTACCGCGAAGTCTAAATTCATCCATCAGATGCAACAATTCCCAAAGTAAATCTGAAAAACACTCGTGATCGTATAACATCGGATTAGATGACAATATCAGTATATCCGTCTTAGATGAAATAATTACATCACTCATGATATTGTAGATGCCCATATCGGCGGTAATTGAGATCTTGCTGTTCTTAATAGCATTAATCTTTTCAGATTCTGAAAGACTATCATCATTCATTTTGTGAAGGACAGCCTCATCAATATTAGATACTAGAGCAAGCATACTCATCAGCTCAAAACCTATATCACTAAAGAATGTGCTCGTCAGCATTCGTGTCTTATGACGACTATCTCGTTTAGTGTTAATATCGAGTAGTTCTCCTACTACAACCGTAGTAATTGCAATACTTATCGGGATAAATGCCATGTCTTGGAAAATGTAGAATTCTGTGTTCCTAACATCTTTAAATATTAGTATCTGTAACCCATATATACACGCAGATATTGTGAGAAGGACTGATATGATGATGGCATTCTTTTTTGTAAACATAGTGTTTCCCCGCTTATCATTTCTAGTTGCAGCTACATACGAGATAAATGATATACCCTCCATATTAATTTATCATATAAATTGGCCTATTTCTCGCTTTCTATTGTATCTTTTAATAAAAACTCACTTAAAACACTGTTAAATTTCTTGTAGTTCCATCGAGCAACCGTATGCTTACCAGGAATAAACTCCAATTTCGATTTTGGTATGTGTTCAGCAATGAACTTCGTATGGCTACCATACATCAGATCAAATGTCCCGGCAATTACAAGCGTTTCAGACTTAATATCACCAAGCTCGTCGGCGCTGATTACTGGTTCATTTTTCATTAGACGAAGACGCTCTGCCCTAAGCTTGCGCTTCTCAAGACTCACACTAAACGTTGCGTTTAGCAGCTCAAGTATCTCAATACCAACACGTACAGTGAACCTAAGAGCTCTGTATTTAATATTTGCTCCGTTAAGAACGAGTTTATCCACACGTTCTGGGTAATCAATCGCAAACCTTATTGCGACATTAGCCCCGTCTGAGAACCCCAGAATATGAGCTCTCTTAATGTCGTGCATGTCCATAAATTGCCTTAGATCTTCAGAGAACTGCAAAATAGTAAGAGGTTTATCACCACGCGGCGTTCTACCGTGACCTCTCGAATCCACTGCTATAACCCTATATTTAGATGAAAAGTAGTTAATCTGGTGATAAAAGTAACTGCTGTCTAAGCCATTTCCATGAAGCATAATCAGCACATCACCTTCACCTTTTTCAATATAGTTATGCTTTATCATAGTGATTACATTGTATCAAACTAAATTTGTTTTGGAATATCGTTTTGGTGAATTTTTTTGACAAAATAATAATATTTTTCACATTAGTTCCAATGAAACGACATGTGCACCCTATCAGTTAAATTAATGCTGCGGTATAATAAAAATATGAAAAATAAGTATTTGCTAAGAACGGCTATCTCATTACTTGGAGCCATTATCTTATTCGTGCTAGTCGTTAATAATTCTTGGATGTATAAATCCCCTGTCGCTAAAGTGGTTGAAGTCCCCAACCATGGTAATACACAGGCTATTGAAGTGCGTCTAGAAAATGGACGCGACAAAGGAAAGCTCCTTCATATTATTAATAAATACGACAAGTCAAAAGCATATGACGAGCAATACTATAAACATGACTATGTATTTTTAAACGATGAATACTCCGGTATTACTGGCGTGAAACGTGATTATTGGGTAGCTACTGTTTTTCTTGTTTTACTCGCTTCACTTATAGTTATCGGCGGAAAGAAAGGTGCTTACACCTCGCTCTGTGTACTTGGAAATATAGCTCTATTTGGACTTATTATTTATATGAATATACGTGGATTCGATATCTTGCACATGACAGTTGCTGGTGTTGTAGTGTTCACATTTTTTGTCCTGCTAGTTTCTGACGGAATTTCCCATAGGATGATGATATCTTTTGCCGCTACGTTGCTAACAACTTTACTGCTGTCAGCTCTCATCATGCTCTTAATCTGGAATACAGACATAGACTATGATTTTCTTCATTTCCTGCCAGAGCCATTCACTAAAACTGATGCAAATCACTTCTTCCTTGCACAGATAATTATAGGCTGCCTCGGAGCTATTATCGATGTTTCCGTTACTATTACAGCCGCTAGTATGGAACTAGTCGAGAGAACACCTGACATCGGACTCAAGGCACTCCTCAGTTCTGTACGGAAAGTTGCAGATGATATAAACGGCACGATGATAAGCGTAGTACTTCTTACAAATATCGCTTATACATTGCCGATATTTCTAATCTCAATGTCAAACGAAATTAGCTTTAGAACGGTAATAAGTCATGATGTATATTTCTATATAGTTCGCTCTTTATCAGGAATGCTCTCGATTATAGTAGCAATTCTTGTTTCACTTTTCGTCACCTCACTAGTTGCTAGGAAGGAGCTCAAGCATGATTAAAATACTCCTAATCTTATTTATACTCCTTTCGTTACTTGCCGGTGGAGATCGAACGGCTAAATCACTTATGACTACAGCTATCAACATTTCGATATTTGCCCTGCTTATAGAACTAATCTATCTGGGATTTAGCATAACCATTACCACAGCAATTTCGATACTGTTAATCACCGCCGTAACTATATTCTATCAAAATGAAACTAATATTAAGACAGTATGTGCATTTATTTCAGTAGTACTAGTATTAGTAATTTCTGCTCTACTCATATCATTTGTAGTTACTCACGCTCACCTCCAGGGCTTTGGAACAATCGGTGATGTCAAGATTCAGCCATCAAATGGATATGAAGAAAATATTGGTATTAATATGCTGCTTGTACAAATAGCAGTATTTATCGTCATTCTTGTCGGAGGATTAATAGATACAGCTATGGCAGTATGCTCAGGCACTTATGAAGTCATTCGGCACAATTCTGAATTAAGTCGTACTGAGGTTGTAGAATCTGGCACGAATATTGGTAGCAAAATTCTAAGCTCCAATATAAACACATTACTTTTTATATTTGCAGGTGAGTTTATGATTATGTGTATAAATTTTCTTAAATTTTATTCATGGAGCACGCTTATTAACTCTAAGGATTTTGCGCAAGAATTCATAGCCATCATGATAAGTGCAATAGGAACAGTAATTATCATACCAATTTCCTCTTTAATTTCTTCAAGACTCATGACACGAGACCGTACAAACATTTAACTATAGGTGTATTTACAATTTCCATTACTAATGTAGAATAGTTGTATGGAGACTAAGATTAAAAAAGAAAAAATTCAATTATCCGACCATTTTACGTACTACAAATTGATTCGATTTGTCCTCCCTTCTATCGGGATGATGGTATTCACTTCAATATACGTTATCGTTGATGGTCTTTTTGTTTCTAATGTTGTTGGTAAGACCGCTTTTGCCTCTATAAATCTCATAATGCCAGTAGTTATGCTCGTTGGTGCAATTGGATTTATGGTAGGTACTGGAGGTGCAGCACTAGTTGCTAAGACACTTGGCGAGCAACGCAGGGATCGTGCTAATCAGTACTTTACAATGCTAATTGGTGCTACAACCATCGCTGGAACTATCGTATGCATACTGGCATATATATTCATGGATAAAATTTGCCTTGCACTCGGGGCTGATTCAAACATGTTGCATGGCTGCGTTACTTACGGACGTATAAGTATGTATTTTAATGTTTTTTTCATGCTGCAAAACTGCTTCCAAGACTTCTTTATTGTTGCTGAAAAACCTCACCTTGGCCTGGTGACCACCATTATAGCAGGACTTTCCAATATTATTCTCGATGCCCTATTCATTTATGTATTTAACTGGGGTGTTGCAGGTGCTGCTGTTGCTACAGGTTTTAGTGAGATTGTTGGAGCAGCAATACCAATAATATACTTTATAAAACCAAATAACAGTTTGTTAAGGCTAGTTCCATGTAAGTTGGAATTTAAACCAATAATCAAGGTATGTTGTAACGGAATCTCGGAGATGGTAACGAGTATTACGTCCTCATTTGTAAGCATGCTCTACAACGCACAGCTCATTAAATACGTTGGTTCTGATGGAGTTGCAGCATATGGCGTGCTAATGTACGTTCTATTTATATTTGCAGCAATATATATTGGATATTCAATGGGTTGCGGTCCTATTATCGGTTATCATTATGGTGCTCGGAATCCTAGCGAGCTACGAAATATACTTAATAAGAGCTTTAAGCTTTTAACTGGAACTGGAATAGCAATGCTGTTATTTGGAGAACTATTTGCGAGACCACTATCTGGGCTTTTCTTCGCATATGATGAGGCACTGCTAGATATGACAGTTCATGCGATGAGAATTACTACAGTATGCTTCGTTATTCTTGGTATAAATGTCTTTTCATCATCATTTTTCACTGCACTTAGCAACGGATGGCTTTCGGCTTTAATTTCATTCCTAAGAACTTTCGTGTTTAAACTTTCGTTCGTAATTTTTCTACCTATGATTATGGGGCTCGAAGGAATCTGGTGGTCTAACCCACTATCTGAAATCTTAGCATTCGCACTTTCGTTAATATGTATAGGACTTATGAGGAAGAAATACGAGTATTAGAACCTAATTTTCTAAATAAAAGAATATAAATAAGAGCTTGGCCATACAGTAAAATGCTGTTGACTAAGCTCTTATTAATTCTAGCTGATAATAGCTAGTTATTTATCTTTATGTGGATTACTAAATTTACATAAAGCATATTACTTTTCGCTGCTTTTTCTTCTAGCATAAACTGTCACAGCAGCGAACATTGCAGCAACAAGCACGCTTAATGAGTATAGGATTACTGAGCTAGAGTCGCCAGTCTTTACTACCTTCCCCATGTGCTTGCCGTGCTTTGTAGGCTTAACAGCATTGCTTGGAGCGGCTTTCTGTGATGAAGATGTATTTGCTACTTGACTAGCTGGTTTCTTGTTAGCAAAGAAGAAGTTCGAGAAATGATCTGTTTCAAATTCGATTTTCTTACCTTCGATAATTTTGAAATCCTTGATTTCTTCAAGCTGCTTATTTCCTTTATCGTGTAGTATTACGAGCTTCTCTGGGTCAACCTTCTTAAGGTCTATCTGAACCTTTACCTTGTTTCCTGCTTCTGGCTGAACCTTGCTATCTGTTCCATCTCTCATGGAAATATCATAAGCCTCGTAATCATATTCACTTAGATTATATCCTGAAACATTGTAGCCGAGGAAAACCTTCTTGATTACATGCTCTGAATCAATTGGCTGCACTTCAGTATCCTTAGTTCCTGGAGCTACTACCATGCTCTTTACGCTTGGATGTCTATCTGACTTAAGTTCGATAGTATAGATTCCTGCTGCTCCCTTTTTAAATATTGGGGTTTCAGAACCATCTTTTCCCTTTAGTTTAGCATCGAAGTTAACAGATCCATCTTCCCTAAAGATTGTCTTCATAAGATCACGGCCTTTCACTCTCTTACCATCGAGTAAAACTGTACTGATCGATGAAGCGTAATCATCCTGCGATAGTCCTTCTGGGAGTGTAAGCTTATTATCTGCTAGCTTAACTTCTCCATCCTGATACTTGGATCTTAGGTTAAAAGAAGTCTCGATATCAGCGTAATTTTCATCTTCGTAAACTACCGTATAAGTACCCATTCCAGTCTTCTCAGTTTCATTGATAGAAATCTTGTTACCAGATACTGTGTAATCCTTACCCTGCTCAAGGGTGTTTCTGCCCTTGTAAATAGCGGCAAGCTTGTAGTTACTTCCGGCAGGAGTCTTGATATCAGAAGTTACTGTAACACCATTCTTAAATTCTGCATCCTTGATGGTTGCACCATACTTATCATCATTAAGAGTCTTGCAAAGCACATTTGTATTGATTACGAGGTCTGCCTTATCTCTAACTAGATAACGAATCTGAGTTATTCTCTTGCCCTGTAGATCTTCATGACGCTTATAATCAACGGTATTACCGTGTGGCTCAACGAAACCCTTCTTTACGGCGAACGAGAACTCGTTTGGACGAAGCCAGATATTTTCAAGATGCTCCATACCATACTGCTTACCATCACTAGTCTTAACGATAATTCCTTCGATTTCCTCAATCTTAGGCATCTTTTTGGAATCAACATTAACTAAGTAATGACCCCAGTGACTACCAGTTTCTACTCTAACCTTTGCATCAGGATCTAGAACGTCTTGAGTGGTTGTAGCGGAAAGTGTTCCATCACCATTAAGAACCTTGTACTCATAGGAAGCAGCTGCAGGATCTTCATTTGCCTTGAAATTCTTGACAAGGTTTAGTAGAGGGTTGTTAGAAGACTTGCCTTCTTTGATTGCCTTCATCGCCTCAACATATAGACTCTTTCTGATTGCAACATTAGCATCCTTTATGCCAAGGATTTCAACGCCGTTTTCCTTTTCCTCAAAGTAAGTAGTTGGGAATCTCTTTGACTTTACCTTTGTAGCACTTGTCACTGCATCGTACTGCCCTGCACCCCTCATGCTTGCAGCCTTATCTACAGCATTCAGATCCATACTCTGAATTCCATTCCTTAGATTGTTAAGCTCACCATAGTAGAAATCAGCATATGCTAGGTTGATCTTGCCGTATATATAATCATTATCGGCTATCGCATCTATGCCTGTCTTTTGATCTGTGTTATTTCCTGGTGTTGGGTTATTATTTCCAGGATTTGGATTAGGCTTTGGATTCTCATTGTTACCAGGATTTACAGGTGCGGTTCCGCTCTCCTTAGCTTCGGCATCCTGCATCATCTTAACTGCAATTCTCTTTGCACCTTTTAGAGAATATGTCGCCCCAGTATTAGAATCAACTAACCCATTGACAGAACTTAGCGTTGCTGGTTTACCTACGAGTGTGCCAAGCTGCATTCTCGTTAAATCAACATATCCGCTATTCATACGATCCATATTTGCTGCTGGTGTGCATTCTATGGACTTAATAACTCCGTCTTTTACTTCCATCTTTAAACTGATGTCGTAACCGCGCCAAACGGAATTTGGATCCTCTGCTACTCTACCGGAGCCCGTATATACCTTGTCCTTAGCAACCTGGTCACCAGTAACCGCGAACGAATTAGCGGCTCCCATGCTGAACAACATGCTGGACGTTAAGGCTGCGGTAAGAAGCTTCTTCGACCAATTTTTTTTCATCTACTTATTCCTCCTTAATGAATAAATACATGCAATGCAAAAGCGTGTTAAATAATACTTAAAGGTTAGTAATTTAGTTAGTTAACTTAAACTAACCCATGAAAATTTTACCACTATGTTTATTAAAAATCTACACGTAATGTCCATTTATTTATTACAAATTTTGCATAATTTAATAAATCATTATAAATATTACTATTATTACACTTTATTTTCTCGACTGGTTAATATTTAAAACTTAAAAGCCTGAACTAGCATACTGGATTTATTCCCTTGCTGTTCAGGCTTTATCTTATTATTCATTAAATAATATTTCTTCTATTGGGTTCTTATATTACCAAAGCCCCATCACGTACTGAAGCAGCAAGCTCACTATCGTAATTCCTATCCAGCATGTTGCTCCTAATACAAGTGGCTTCCCACCAGTCTTAATTAGTTTCACTATATTGCTATTTAAACCAATTGCACTCATTGCCATAACTATGAGAAATTTGCTTAATGTCTTGAGCGGATCGAATACTTTTGCGTCTAGTCCAACAGATACTCCGACTGTAGTTACTATCGATGCAAGTATAAAGAACATGATAAATGTCGGAAAAGCACGCTTTAGACTAAATGAATTTTCATTACTTGCGACATTTTCGGAACTACTTTTTCTCTTTGCAGTATAGATTGCAAGAATTAATGTAATTGGTATTATTGCAAGTGTTCTGGTCAGCTTAACCGTTACCGCCTTATCAAGTGACTGCGTTCCTAGATGCCACATGCTATCCCAGGTAGAAGCAGCAGCCGTTACCGACGATGTATCATTAACTGCAGTTCCTGCAAAGATGCCAAAGGCTTCACCGCTCGTCGTACTCATTCCGATTGCATGACCGAATATTGGGAAAACAAGAGCAGCAATCACGTTAAAGAAAAATATAACCGATATAGCTTGTGCAACTTCATCATCAGAAGCGTCAATTACCGGTGCTGTCGCTGCTATCGCTGATCCTCCACAAATTGATGAGCCTACACCAACAAGCGTAGCAGAATTTGCATCTACTTTCATAACTTTGTGCATAGCATACGCTAATATCAGCGATGTAGAAATCGTACATAATATAATTGGTAGCGATTGAACTCCAGTCTCAAGTATTACCCCTAGGTTAAGTCCGAACCCTAGTAGAACTACAGCTGTCTGCAAGATATATTTAGATGTGAACTTAATCCCTTTACCAAATACGCCCTTTTCTGTCCAAAATAGTGTTAATACCATACCGAACAGAATTGAAAAAACCGGTCCACCAATAACCGGAATAAGCTTACCAATTAACCAGGCTGGTACTGCAATTGCAAAGCATGCGATTATACCCGGAATTTTGGCTATAAATGAATTCATTTAAATCTCCTTGAAAGCTATTTTGAAGCTATAATTTAATAATATACCACAAATGTACTTAGTAAGCATAATCTGTCCTAATTTATCTAATATTGGATTTTAAATAAATAAAAAAGTGCAAGGAAATCCCCCTGCACCGATAAAGCGTAGTATGTATTCCTACAAGGTTAGCGTAGGCGCTGCATAAGTTCTTCCAAGAAGCTCCTGATTGAGCGCATATAACCCCTTAGGATCTCTGCCATATAGTTCAAACTTCTTAAGCAGATCATCTGCAGACTTCTCTTCTTCTCCCTGTTCTTTTACAAACCAGTCGAAGCACTGCATCGTACGATAATCATCTACTTCACTAGCAGCCTTATAAATCTTATTGATCAGGCTAGTAACATACTGTTCGTGCTTAAGACTATACCTAAGAGCATCTTCGATTTCCTTGCACTCCATATCAGGCTTGGCAATCTCTGTAAAAGTAACCTTCTCTCCGTTGTTGAAGAGGTACGTTCTCATGAGCATAGCATGATCTCTCTCCTCTTGCGCCTGGATATCGAAATAGTGTGCAAATCCGTCAAGTCCAACTTCATTGTAGTAGTTTGCAAAATCAAGATATAAATATCCTGAGTAAAACTCATGATTCACCTGCTTATTAATTAGTTCAGCAACTTTCTTATCTAGCATAATAACCCCTCCCAGTAATATTATCTCTCAATAAGTCTGTTCATTATACTCCATTTAACATATTATTACAATTCAATTGTGTATATGCATTTTGCACCTCTCTTAAAATACTTTTGTCGTCCACTCAGTACAATCCCACACCTCTGTCGCTACATCTTCATAGAAGAACGGATCGTGACACACCATCAAGATGCTTCCCTTGTATTCGTTTAGCGCTCTCTTTAACTCGTCTTTAGCATCTACATCTAAATGGTTAGTCGGCTCGTCTAGCACTAGCAAGTTAGAAGGTCTATTTAAAATTTTACAGAGCCTAACCTTTGCCTGTTCTCCTCCCGAAAGCACTTTAACCTTGCTCTCAATGTGCTTCGTCATAAGACCGCATTTTGCAAGAGCCGCACGCACTTCCGCTTGTGTATAAGACGGAAATTCTTTCCATACAGCCTCAATGCAGGTACTGTCATCATCAGTTCCGTCTTCCTGTGCGAAATAGCCGATTTCAAGTCCAAAGCCCTTTTCTGAAGTTCCAGAGAGCGGACTTATAAGCCCGAGTAGGCTCTTAAGGAGTGTCGTCTTACCAATTCCATTAGCACCTGTTAGAACCACCCTGCTGCCCCTCTCGAGAGATATATTAAGCGGAGAAGATAAAGGTTCATCATATCCGATAACTAAATCCTTAGTCGTGAAAATAAACTTTCCAGGCGCCTTGGAGTACTCGAAGTGAAACTCTGGCTTAGGCTTGTCGACAATTTTCTCAATAAGCTCCATGTTGTCGAGCTTTTTCTTACGTGACATAGCCATATTTCTAGTGGCAACTCTGGCTTTATTTCTATTTACAAAATCCTGAAGCTCTGCAATCTCCTGTTGCTGTCTGTTATATGCAGCCTCCCTCTGAGCCTTCTGCATCTCAAAGACCTCAAGGAAATGGTCGTAGTCGCCTACGTATCTGTTAAGCTGTTTTTCATACATGTGATAAATTGTATTGATTACGCTATTTAGAAAAGGGATCTCATGAGAGATTAGGATAAATGCATTTTCATAATCCTGTAGGTATCTAGTAAGCCAGGCGATATGTTCCTCGTCGAGGTAGTTGGTCGGCTCGTCGAGAAGTAAAATCTCAGGCTTCTCTAGTAAAAGCTTACCAAGAAGAACCTTCGTACGCTGACCACCTGAAAGCTCTGATACATCACGGTCTAACCCGAGCTCCGTTAGACCTAGTGCACGTGCGACCTCACTCACCTTGGCATCGATCATATAGAAATCATGCGCAGTTAGGAGTTCCTGAAGTGTGCCAGCTTCCTCCATATACGAATTCATAGTTTCTTCATCCACATCAGCCATCGACATATACAGCTCGGTGATACGTGATTCCATATCATATAGATAGTCAAAAGCGCTAGCTAGAACGTTTTCTATCGTCATGCCCTTCTTGAGTACAGAATGCTGATCAAGATAACCAACACGTACATTCTTGGACCACTCAATCTTGCCCTCATCTGGTTGTAAACTACCAGTTATTATATTCATAAAAGTAGACTTTCCCTCACCATTGGCACCGATTAAACCGACATGCTCTCCTGGAAGAAGCCTAAATGAAACATCCTCAAGAATTGCTCTATCACCGAATCCATGTGAAACGTTTGAAACAGTTAAAATACTCATTGATTTCTTTCACTCCTATATATGCAAATATAAATCTATTGTCAAAATTCACGTCTCTAAATTATACACTATCACTACTATATTGTAATGCTTAAGCCGATATTAAGATTTATAAGTTTATGCAAAATAATAAGGGTACCCATAGGCACCCTTATCTGAATATTGTGTTGGTTATACG
>NZ_CALHTQ010000136.1 GCF_938039775.1 uncultured Mogibacterium sp.
ACACTACTGAATGCTGTTCTTCTACAACTGGCGGTAATGTCCATATATCCCAAAACTTGGAGGTTTTTCGCCTAAATGTACGACCACCTCCAGGCATATCTTTTTGAATATCTTTACTAAAAAGCCACTTAAGAAATATATTAAGCTGTTTGGTTAGATTATCTATTTTAGGGGTATTTATTGACTTGCATTTCTTGCAAATCCACCTTTGTGATCCTGATTTATTCTTCCCATATTTTATACAAATATTTCCACAAACAGGGCAAATAACATGCTTCATTTTACTATCCTCCTAGAATACTGTTTCTAAAGAAGATATAACCCTAATCCACCTTGAAATTTCAAGGGTTACGAGCATTTTTACCAACTCTTTTTGTCCACCCTGTATCTTCTTTCAAAAAAGATATAACCGCTGTAGCCATTGAAATTTCAACGACCACAGCGGTTTTTACCAACACGTTTTGTCCTATAACCCTTTTTGATTGTAATTATCTATAGCGATAAGCTCTATTAAAGTGCTGTTAAATAAAGCTTGATCATCATATCTTAGAATCTCTTGCGCTTATAAACTACAGCACCTAGAGCTGTAAGCGATGCACAGAGCACTATTAAGCTTGCCGCTGATGTTGAATCGGATGTCTTAGGAGAGAGGTGTCTCTTCTTAACAACCTTAGCTTTTTTTGCTGGTGTGCTGCTAGCGTTACTGCCCGAAGCATCCCTGTCAGAAACCTTTACCTTAGTGGTGATGGATATTGTCTTTCCGTCAGCTAATCTATAGGTGTATGTAACATGGTATGTGCCAGCAACTGCAGTGTTTACATTCGACGTAACAGTCAGATCTGAATATGGGATTGGACTGTTGTTAACAGGATTTACTGCAGAAATCAGATTCTGCTCAGCATTAAAGCTATCCCCAACCTTTAAATTCACTACGTCAGGTGCATCTAGTACCTTTATGATCTGTGCGTAGAAGTTAAGGCCGTAATCCGATACGCTTACTGGGCTTCCGCTTGCATCCTTAAGAGTCAAACTACCGTTAGTGTAATAAGCGTAGATTGGGAGGAGCGTGTTATCGTTTCTAACTAACGTTGTGTAACCATCATTATGGATAGCGTTAAATATATCTAGTGTTGAAATCGAGTATGCTGAGTTGCTCGTTAACACTCCGTCAGCCGGTGAATCCTGATACGTGCTTAGAATCTGCATTAGGAAGTTGTTGAACTTCGTATTGCTAGATGTCGCATTAGGCATAAGGTCCTGAACCTTCTTCTCGGCAACCGTGTATGAACCATCGCTGTTTCTATATGTAGCTAGGATTCTAGTGTTAAGAACAGACGAAACCAGTTCGTTCCTGTTGATGCTCTTAAAGATAAGAGAAGCAGTCCTGTATACTCCCCCAGAAGTGTTACCGAAGCGGAATGTATAAGTTGATTTTGCACCAGCCTTCGCAGTCAGCTTAAGTGGAACATTGTACTTAACGCTCTCATTAGGTTGAAGATTTCCAGAGATATTGATTTGTGTTAAATCACTCCAGGTATAACCAGTTGGAAGCCCGCTTGCGAGAACATTAGCGCGAGTAGTCGTAGTTGTTCCTAGAGCGGCGTTCTTGAACTGATACTCGATATTTATATCGGATCTAGTGGAAGAATCGAAAATATCATTTCCACGCACTCTTGCTGCGTCTACTGACCAATCATCAGCATATTTAGTTGCAGAAGGTGTGAATCCGTTGTTATCAAGTCTAAGAGAAACATTTGCCACAGTAGCAGATGAATTTGTATTGGTGATATTCGCATGTAGCGTTATATCCTTTGAATTAACATCTATGAGATCACCAGCGTTTGCAACTGTACTATATACATATGTGGAAGCAGGTGTGCTGCCATATGATTTTGAGACGTTTTCAAATGCAAGTAATACCATTTCCTAAACTCCTTTTATATAATCTGCAATGATAGTTGGTAATTCTTCTTTGTGATAACCGAAGCGAGTCATATTTTCTACAAATTTTCTTACTTCCTCCTCAGAAAGTTTTTGTCTTGCTTGTAAAATCAAGTCGCGGTTATCTGTGACGAAACGTCCTGATGTTCGTTGAGAATAGACAAAACCTTCCTTTTCCAAGTCAGATAAAGCACGCTGGATTGTATTTGGATTGACCCCCGCTTCAGCAGCCAATTCTCTAACAGCAGGTAGCTTTTCGCCAGCATGCAGTTGATTGGAGATGATTTGTAGTTTTATCCTGTCCATGATTTGTAAATAAATGGGAAGATTATTATCAAAAGTCCAA
>NZ_CALHTQ010000137.1 GCF_938039775.1 uncultured Mogibacterium sp.
GGACTTGAACCTGCGACCTCCGGGTTATGAGCCCGACGAGCTACCAACTGCTCTACCCCGCGATATTTAAGTTATGGTGCCGGAAACCGGGGTCGAACCGGTACGAGAATCACTTCTCACGGGATTTTAAGTCCCGGGCGTCTGCCAATTCCGCCATTCCGGCACAAATTCAATGGCTCCGAGGGTGGGGCTCGAACCCACAACCTACCGGTTAACAGCCGGTTGCTCTGCCATTGAGCTACCTCGGAACATCATCCCGCATTTGCGACTTCCTTATTCTACACTAGACACAATATGCTGTCAAGCAGTTTTATGTAATTATAATGCATTTATAGCGGCCTAAGACGTTATGCACTTAGACCACCTTTCTTTTACTTAATATCTTTTGTGTAAGCTTCTCAAGCCCTAATTCACCACCAACTAGAAGCAGCGTCATTAGTATGAATATAATATACTTATTAACATCAATAGGAAGTGCTGGTGGCAGCTTCATTAAGTAGCTATAATTGCTTCCTAGAACTGTGTTCGCAGCTATGATTACCAGATTCATGACAATTGTAAACGCAAAGATACTCTTTAAATCCAGCTTAATATCATTTTTCGTTACAATTATCAGCGAGCTCATCGTGATAAAGTAATGAGTAAAAATGAATGTAATATTTGTCAGATGTGGCCACATAAAGTCGGAAGGATCTGGAACACCAAACGCCACTATGGTTCCGATAATTCCAAGCCATGCGAAATATTTTGTCATCTTTGGTTTATTTGCAAAATACCCGACCGCTATCATTATGACCGCGATTCTACAGTGATATAAAGGAAGTCCCTCCTTGATAAAAAGTTCCTTAAAACCAAAATACCAAACAAATAACGCAATCTGCAGCAAAACATTGGAAATTATAAGACCTTTTAGCAGATTTTCACTCTTTCTAAATTTATACGCAATAATTACAGCAACCACAAGTCCTGCGTAAATAATTTTCATATTTAAATGCGGGTCACCGTCTAAAGTATATCTAAAAAAATGTTCCATTACTCTTCCTAGAAATCCTCTTGTTCAATATTGTTCTTAACTATCTCAATCTTATTTAGGTATTTAGCAGCATTTGCCTGATCACCTATCGCAGCATATACAGATGCAAGTTCTTCCATGATATCTATATTACTCGGTGTGTAAACGAGAGCTTGCTTATAGTACTCAATAGCTGACACTGCATCTCCAAGAGAAGCCGCACAAACTGCCATATAATACCAGAGAGGCCACCAGTCACGATAGCTTCCATCTTTGTAACTGGATAGAATCTCGAGCCCACCTAGGTAATCACCGCTTAGAACACAATTTACACCCTCTTCTATTTTCACAGGTTCTTTCAGCGCATCCATCCTCTCAGAAATTTCACTGCGCAGTTCTTCAATCTCAGGATTTCCCGTAGCTGCAGTAAGTTCAATAAACTTTCTCCATGTCAGGTCAGCCTTGATGTATAGCCCCATATTCGCATATCCATACCCTAAGAAGTAGTATCCCATAGCAAACTCAGGATGAATCATGGTAAGAAGTTCAAAGATTTCAAGCGATTCAGCCTTAAAGCTTCCAACGTAGTTTTCATCTTTGTTTTCAAGTTCATATGCATCCTTACAAGCTCTACCATATAAGTAAAGTGCATCTTGTGATTTGGGTTCAAACAGCAGCACAGCCCTGAAGAACATCGCTGCGAGCTCGTAGTTCCCGCTCTGTCCATATTTTGCACCTTCTGCAATAAGAGCTTTGGCTGCATCATCACCAAACAGGTGCTTAATATATGCTATATAGCTTTCTACGTACTCGAAATTATTATCTGCCCCTATGACTCTAGCCATCCCAAAGGCAATTGTCAGAGTCGTGAGTTCATCACCTACACCAGCAGCAATTGGAACCGGTATACCATGAAGTATCTCAAGTACTCCTGCTTCCTTTAAATATTTGTCTGAAAGTTCATCAAACAAAATACCTCCATTTAACTCCTGGAGGTATTTTGCAATGCGATCTTGTTTAGCCTTTTGCTTTGACATGTATTTCCCAACCTTTACGTTCTAGTCTTCTAATCACATCTTGCGAAACATTTTTGTTCATATCGCTGTGAAGCAC
Source organism: uncultured Mogibacterium sp. (assembly GCF_938039775.1). The sequence continues at coordinate 2,126 of NZ_CALHTQ010000137.1, forward strand.
CTCTTGCAGTACCTGTAGCTTCAAAGTGTCTTCATTTCTATCGTACAGCTCTGCAGCATACGTATAAATTATCCTGTATAAATTCTCTTCTTTTCCGAGTTTGGACGAAAGGTCATTCTCCATAATGAACGCTGTAAGTCCATCAAAGAATTCGAACGGCTTTAATCCAGCATCAAAAAGTATCTTGCTGATAGAATCTTCAAATCCATGCTCGAAGGTCTTTACTGTCTCAGCAACAAGCTTGATTCTGACAATATTAGCAGCCGAAATATAGTCATTGGTTATAACTTCATTTGGATATTCTCTACTATATTCATAGCCAAACTCATCCGCCCTCTGTCTGAACATCGTTCCCTTCTTGATACGAAGAACCTTAATATCGAACTCATCAGCTCCAAGGTTATAAATCTTGTTAAATGCTCTTTCAAATAATTCTATAGTTTCTCCTGGAAGGCCTACACGTTGAACTACTCTTACATTTACCTTGCTATTCTGTAGGAGCTTAGATACGTTGTACATAAGCTGGTATATATTCTCTTTGCGACCTGATGCTGAGAGCGCAATCGCATTTGTACTCTCGATATCGATGTCAAAATGGAATAGCCCCGGTCTAGCTTCACTTAGAAGCTCCACTGTTTCCTCATCTAGCAGATTCCCGTTTACATCAAACGAGAACGATGTAACACCATTATCATTATTAATTAGGTACTCCCAGATTCTATAAGCTCTAGAAACATCATAGTTAAACCACTTCTCGACAAAATCGACTTTTCCAACCTTCTTAACAAGGAAGTATCTCAGTTCGTTGCAAATTCTATTTAGCGACAGCGAACGAAGCGATACACCTGGCATGTACTGAGAATAGTGACAAGTATCGGGAACCCCTCTAGACGATTCGTAGAATACATCTTCGCCTTCCTGTACCTCGAACTTATCGTATGCAAATGGGATATCCTCATATCGAACCGGCTCACCAATTTTATTTACAAGAATCTCATCATTCTCTCTATATGCCAAACCATCGATGCTCTCAAAGTCAAAATTATACGTAATAATCGAGCGTATGAAATCAAACAGAACCTTCTCTCCCTCTCCACGGAACACATAGTCCACTTCTGGATGTGCAAGCATGAATTCGCGAGTTTCGAAACTAACTTCCTTGCCACCAACCACTGTTATGCAACTTGGAATCGCTTTCTTAATCATCTCACATATATGTGCTATCTTGGATTCATTAATTTCGTCGGCATGAAAATACAGGATACTGTACTTTTCATCAAGCAACTCTTCATAAATTCTCTGATCAGGTTCACAAGACTCGAACTCCCTGAGAGTCACCTCTAGCGGTGCATTCCCAACGACATTATACATATTCTTGAGTGCTAGCTTTGAATCAAAGCATTCTGTCTTGACTGTGCTGAGCAATAGCTTCATCGTTGTCTCCCCTACATTTTATCTGGCGCTTTTATACCTAGAATTGCTAAGCAGTTAGCAATTGTAACCTTTGAGGCATATACTAGCGCTAGCTTTGCAACTTTCTCTTCTTCATTATCCACTAAAATATGTTCATCATGATAGAACCTATTAAAGCTCTGTGCGATGTCTATCAGATGTCTCGTAAGAATTGATGGTTCATACTTAGCTGCAGCTTCTCTTACAACCTCTGGCACCCTATATATCAGCTTAGTTAGCTCATAAGCACTATCTGATGCTACGTAGTTAAAATCATTTATATCACAACTCTTAATCCTGTCTAGTTCCTGCTGCGATGCATTTCTTAGGACGCTAGATGCTCTAGCATGTGTATACTGAACATAAGGTCCTGTCTCACCATCGAAGTTAAGAATTTTATCCCATGAAAATACATAATCTTTAATCCTGTTGTTAGATAGTTCTTGGAATATAACTGCGCCAATTCCTACTTCTTTAGAAATCTCATCGATATCAATACCACTGGTATTCTTCTCCGAGATTATCTCTCTAGTCTTCTCAACGGCTTTATTAAGTACATCCTCTAAGAATACCACTCTCCCCTTACGAGTAGACATCGTGCCTTCTTCAAGGCTTACTAGACCAAATGGAACGTGGATACAATCCTTTTCCCATGAATATCCCATCAAGGCTAGGACCTGTTTCCACTGCTTAAAGTGAAGGTTCTGCTGCGTTGCTACTACGTAGATATTCTTGTAGAAATCGTAGTGCTGCTTTCTATAAATAGCAGCCGCAATATCTCTAGTCGCATATAGACTAGATCCATCTGACTTTGTGATAACCGCAGGAGGCATACCGTATTCTTCTAAGTCTACTATCTGCGCACCTCTCGATTCATGCATAAGATTCTTATCCTTTAGCTCCTGCAGAACTGCAGGCATCTTATCAGAATAGAAGCTCTCCCCTGCATATGAATCAAACTCTATGTCGAGCATCTTATAAACTCTGTTGAACTCCTCAAGACTGAGCTCTCTAAATCTCTTCCATAGCTCAACTTCTTCGGGTTCACCGTTCTCTAACCTGACAAAAGTCTCTCTAGCCTTATCGTCTAGGCTAGGGTCCTTCTCAGCTTCTTCGTGAAACTTTGTGTAGTATTTAAGCAGCGATTTAATAGGATTCTGCTCAAGTTCTTCTTCATTTCCCCATAGCCTATACGCCACAATCATCTTACCAAACTGTGTACCGTAGTCTCCGAGGTGGTTTATTCTAACTACATCATAACCAGTAGCATCATACAACTTATAAATAGAGTTACCGATTACCGTACTTCTGATATGTCCGATATGAAACGGCTTTGCGATGTTAGGCGAAGAAAACTCTACGATTACCTTCTTACCTTCACCGACATCAGACTTACCGTACTCAGAACCGCGAGAAGCAACTTCCGATACGACGTTACGTACGAAAACATCCTTGCAGATGAACATATTAACATAAGCATTAACCTGTTCAACTTTCTCGAATATTGATTCAGCCTCAATTGCTGTCGCGATATCTGCTGCAATCATCTGTGGAGCCTTTCTCATAGCCTTAGCTAATCTAAAGCAAGGAAATGCAAAGTCACCATTCTTAGAGTCAGCTGGTACCTCAATCATCTCAACAATCTCTTCGGCAGTTAATCCAATTTCCTGCTTAGCAATAATTTGTGCTATCTGTACCTTGTAGTCGATCATTATTCGGACTTCTCCTCTTTATATCTTATCTTTAAAATTTCTCTCACTCATCACACAAATCCCCATCTCCTTGAGCATCTTGGCAAATATACCATCTCCTGGAATTAGGGTTCCTGTAAATGTTCCATCGTATATCTGTTCACTTCCGCATGAAGGGCTGTTAGCCTTGAGAATAGCACCTTCAATTTCTTCCCCTAGTTTTGCACACCTGTTAATGACAGCTTCAAGAGAGAGCTTTGCACCACATACGAAGTTTTCTGTTAAATCGTCACCTGTATTATCTATAATGCGTGTTTTAGTACTGCCATCAGCCTGCACAAAATGCTTATGTTCTGCTGGAGGCCTAGGCGATTTAAGTCCACCTGCAGTCTCTGGACATACTAAAACAACTGAATGATTTTGGCAAAACTCAGCGACATCTTCACTATAGTTATTACCGCCATTATACTTGCAATTATTGCCTAACAAGCAGCTACTTACGACGAACATTTATAACATCTCCAGTATAACTCTTTAATCAATTAATTATATATCAAAATTAGTATTTTAGTAACCTATTAAAGGACTAAAGCTCATTATTTGTCTATAAATGTGACTACAGTTACACCTTCTCCCCCTTGGTCATAAGAAGCACTTGCTATGGACTTGATATTTTTATTTCTTTTAAGCATATTTCTAATTCCACTGCGAAGTATTCCTTCACCTCTACCGTGCACAATCTGAACTTCATTAATGCCCGATAAAAATGCATCATCTATATACTTACTAACCTCTAGTTCTGCGTCATCAAGGTTTTTGCCTATTACATTAATAGATGGTGATATTGTCCTAGCCTTAGCCGTGTTCATTTTAGCATAGCTCCTACGCTTACGCTCTTTCGTACCAGGCTTATTATCCTCGATAATCATCACATCTTTAATCTTTACACCCATCTTGAGCGCTCCAATTCTAACTGTCAGATTGCCGAATGCATCAGGTGCGGTCTCAACTTCTCCATTTTGCCCTAGCTTTAGTAGCTTAATCCTTGTTCCGCGCTTTAAATCCTCCGCTTTTGGGATATTTATATTCTTGATACTGCGAGGAGCCATGGCATTCTCCAGTGATTTTTCCCTGAGTCTACGCTTACTATCAGCAACTATAGATGAAGAGTTATTTCTTCCTTCCTTTACCGCTTTTCTAAGCTCCTTGCTGACTTCCTTGACAGTTCTGTTCGCATCACTAATGATGTCACGAGCCTCTTCTTTAGCCGCTTCAATTATCTTATGCCTGCTCTCCTTAGCCTTAACGAGTTTTTCTTCTGCTTCCTTGAGCTTTCTCTCGGCTTCCTCAGCTTTGATACGAGCTTCTTCGAGTGCAGAATCAGCCTCTTTTTGATCTGCTTCAACTCTAGATACCGCACCCTCAAATTCGATATCGCTTTCTTTCATAAGCGATATAGCTCTGTCTATAATTCTCGAATCAAGACCGAGCTTTCGTGAAATTTCAAATGCATTCGACTTGCCCGGAAGACCAACCTTTATCTTGTAAGTCGGTGCAAGCGCTTCCATATCAAACTCCATAGATGCATTTTCAACACCATCGGTTGAAAGCGCATACTTCTTGAGCTCCGTATAATGAGTAGTAGCCACTATGTGAGCGCCCTTATCCTTCAAGGCCTCGAGCATTGCAACAGCTAAAGCGGCACCTTCCGCAGGATCTGTACCTGAACCCACTTCATCGAGCAGCACCAGAGAATCGTGGTCTGCATTTGAAATAATATTCGCAGTATTAAGCATATGCGAAGAAAATGTACTGAGGTTATTCTCTATACTCTGCTCATCTCCAATTTCCGCATATACCTCTTTGAACAGCGGTATGCTACTTTCCTCGTAGCACGGGATGTGTAGCCCCGACTCTGCCATCAGTATAAACAGCCCTATTGTCTTGAGGGTTACTGTCTTTCCACCGGTATTAGGTCCTGTAATTACTAAAGTGTTGAAATTATTTCCAAGAGATATATCAATAGGAACAACCTTATCTTTATCGATAAGAGGATGTTTTGCTGACTTTAAAGAAATAATACCATTATCATTAATAATTGGCTTTATAGCCTCCATATCATATGCTAATTTACCTCTAGCAAAAATAAAATCAATGTTTGAAATAATTGATAAATTAGTAATTAATTGTGGTAGAATTTCATAAATTCTCTTTGAAAATTCTCTTAAAATTCTTTCGATTTCTTTTTCTTCTTCTATTTCTAATTTTTTTAAATCATTATTTAAGTCAATTACAAACATTGGTTCTATGAAGACTGTTTGACCTGATGAAGATTGATCATGAACAATACCTTTAAAAGAATTCTTAAATTCACTTCTAACTGGTACTACATATCTCCCATCTCTTAATGTATATATATTATCCATTAATTTATCTGATGTTGAAATTAGCTGATTTAATCTATCTCTAATTAAGTCATTTTTAGACTTAATCATCCTTCTAATTCTTTTTAATTCATGACTTGCTTCATCTGAAATTTCTTCAGCTGAAATTATAGAAACTTCTAAATCTCTTTCTAAATGAGTATCGATATTTAATAAATTTA
>NZ_CALHTQ010000138.1 GCF_938039775.1 uncultured Mogibacterium sp.
ATATATTATATTGTAATATTATTCTATTTTTTGAGGTAAGCGATGAAATTATCCCAACTTGGAGAACTTATATCTGAATATCAGAAGCAAGGAACTGTACTCGTAATAACGGATACTAACGTTGCTCCGCTCTATCTGAATATAGCAATTTCCAGTATCGAAACACGCGGACTCGCCTGCGAAAGTTACGTTATTCCTGCTGGTGAGGATTCAAAATCATTTGATACTTATGGCAAAATAATCGACTACAGCTCTCAGATACCTCTTACTAGAACTGACGGTATCGTCGCACTAGGCGGCGGCATGGTCGGAGACGTTGCAGGCTTTGTTGCTGCAACATATATGCGAGGAATTAATTTCTATCAAGTTCCTACTACACTTCTTGCGGCAGTTGATTCTTCGGTAGGCGGTAAATCAGCTATCAATACGAATGCTGGAAAAAACTTAGTAGGTGCTTTTCACAAGGCAAAATTTGCACTTCAGGATGCGTCACTACTCGGCTCAGAGAGCGATTACGTGCGTCTCGATGGTTATGCAGAAGTTATCAAAACTGCTTGTATCGCTAGAAGCGATGAGCTGTTTAGGAAGCTCGAGTCTGTGGAGTACGACATCCAGGAGATAATCGACGACTGCGTGGCAGTTAAGTCTTACTACGTGGAGAACGACGAGAACGATTCTGGAATCAGGCATATACTCAACTACGGTCATACCATGGCACATGCTCTCGAGAAACTAAGCAACTACGAAGTCGGACATGGTCATGCAGTGGCAAAGGGTATGGCATTTGCAGCATCCCTATCGTACGACCTAGGCTGGTGCAGTATTGAGTGCAGAAACCGCATACATGCTTTACTCGAGAAGTTTGGGTATGATCTGTCGATTGGATTCTCACCTAGCGACATTGCCAATGCGATGGCAAGCGATAAGAAGAGGTCTGGTGACAGTATTAAATTTATCATAAATAGAGATATCGGGCATGCTGAAATCAAGCTAATCTCCTTAACTAAGCTAGGAGAAGTTCTGGCTACATACAGCGAAATGTTCCCCGGCACCTCGGAGATAGTTCATGGTGGCGTACCACTTTTTGCACCGCTACAAGAAGTCTCTGCCCCACCTTCGAAATCGTATCTTCACAGAGAGATAATTGCGGCGATGCTGTCTAGTCATCAATTAGAGTTAGATGCTCAAGAGGCTTCTGAGGATATAATTGCGACATATGAAGCGGTAAAGATTATTTCAAATCATGCTAATTACTCAGCATTGAGGGTCCTTGAGTCTAGAATAGTTTCAGCAGATGACAAACTCATACTTGAATGTAAAGAAAGCGGCTCTACACTCAGATTTCTGCTGCCAGTAGTCGCAGCGCTCGGACTAAATGCTGAATTCAGACTTGCAGACAGACTAAGAGAACGCCCTATGCAGCAGCTAATCAGTCAGCTAGAGAGGCATGGTGCAAACATAACTATAAGTGACTCAGGAAGCATTTCAATATCTGCCAGCTCTAGCCACATAACACCTGGCGAGTATAATTTTGCTAACCCCGAGTCATCGCAGTACATAAGCGGACTGCTATTTGCCCTGCCACTGCTGAATGGTGACAGTGTTATCCGGATATACAATAACCTTGAGTCCTCGGCATATGTCGTGATGACTCTCGATGTACTTGGGAAATACGGGATAAAAGTGGATTATGCGCATACAAATAAAGAATGGGTATTTAACGTACCTGGTAACCAGAAGTATATTTATTCAGCTTCTACTATAGATGGCGATTGGTCAAATGCGGCTTTTTTATTAGCACTCGGAGCACTTGGGAATAGCCCAATAAGAGTCCGTAACCTACCACTTCCATCGATGCAGGGAGATATGAGGATACTCGATTTGCTCGAAGATTTTGGCGTAACCATTAATTGCTATCCAGATATATTGGATGTCAATGGTGGAAGTATCGATGTATTTCCATGCAGAAATCTAAGAGCTATTAATAGTATTAACGCTTCAGGATTCCCCGATCTTGTTCCTATCATCGCTTTGGTTGCTAGCCTTGCGAACGGTACGACAGTTATAAACAATGCAGAAAGACTGAGATATAAGGAAAGCGACAGGCTCGCTAGCACATGCAGCGTACTTAGGAATCTCGGTGCTAATATAGAAGAGACAGAAGACGGACTCATCATTGAAGGAGTAGATACACTCCGTGGTTCTTACGAAGGAGATGGATGTGGTGACCATAGAATCATAATGATGATTGCAGTCTCTTCACTCGTATCAGAGGGTATTATTAGAATCCACGAGGCTTCGGCAGTTGCAAAATCATACCCGAACTTCTTTGAAGTTCTAAAACTACTAGGGCTCGATGACAATCTCGAACTCGTGTAATATCACCTTCTCGTGTATTAATCACCCTATGCTATAGGAGGACAGAGGACAAATGTCTATTTATAAAGGTAAAACCCTTACATTATCAATATTTGGCACGTCTCACGGCCCATCAATTGGAATGACGTTAAGCGGACTTCCTACTGGCACGGTAGTTGACATTCCAAAGCTCTATGATTTCATGGCCAGAAGAGCTCCCGGAAATAGCGCCCTGACGACTAGCCGAAAAGAACCTGATCAGCCAGAATTTGTGAGCGGATTTGTCGGAATTCATACAGACAAAGCTAATGGCCCTATGACTGCTAGTACACAAAGCTTGATGACTGACGGTGCAGAGATTAAAGCTATAATCTACAACAAAGATGTTCAATCCTCTGATTATTCCAAATTGGCAAACACACCTAGACCAGGACATGCTGATTACACTGCACATGTCAAATATGGAGGAAAAGCAGATTCAAGAGGCGGCGGAGCTTTTTCAGGACGCATGACGGCCCCACTATGTATAGCTGGTGGCATTTGCAAGCAACTCCTAGAGGATAAAGGAATCTATATAAATGCATCTATCCATGATATCCATGGAAATAGCGACAAGCCAATTTCTGAGATAAAAAAAGCACAGGTGCTCCGAGATTCCGTAGGTGGCACGATTTCATGCACGATTAGCGGATTAGCTGCAGGCTATGGAGGTCCTTTATTTGAAGGTCTTGAAGGACGAATTTCAGAGACCTTGTACGCAATACCTGCAGTCAAGGGAGTAGAATTTGGTGCAGGTTTTAAATCAGCAAGTATGTATGGAAGCGAAAATAACGACCAGTTCTACTATGATGAACATGGCATCGTTCGTACACGCACCAACAACTGCGGCGGTATACTTGGTGGTATCAGCGATGGCATGGACATAGAATTTCGCGTCGCAGTCAAGCCAACCCCTTCGATTTCCAGGCCACAGCATACTATAGTCTACGATAGCACTGAGGAAACTGAAATAGAGATTCATGGCAGACATGATCCGTGCATAGTTCCTAGAGCGGTTCCTTGTGTGGAAGCTGCGGCTGCGCTGGTAATTGCAGATCTTGTTTTGACAGGTGATAGCGAGGCAAGAAATTCAGCTGAGTTACTCGAATTAGAAACTACGGATTTCTTAACCTCTCATAATAGAGAACTAACGGATATTTTATCTCTTAGAGAATCAATCGATGAGTTAGATGCTCAGCTCCTCCAGTTAATAGAAAAGAGGCTTAGGATTGCCGAGTTAGTAGTAGCATACAAGATTGAAAACAAACTCGCGATAGTTGATTCCGCAAGGGAGTCCGCACTGCTTGACAGGGTGCGTTCCCTCTCCAGCGATGATTTGGCAGAGCTTAACGAAGATATATATCGGGCGATAATCTCTGCGAGCTGCAAGCATCAAGATAAAATTATTAATAATTAGAAAATAAAATAGGATGAGTCTTAAGACTCATCCTATCTACGATGCAAGCTAATCTTCACTTATTTTTTGTGCTGTTAATACGAGTTTTTTAAATTCTGTCGTCTTTCTTATCGCTTGCATAATTCGTACTCAATATGACATCTCCCATTGTCCATATGCTTATTATTCCAGAGCCATAGACATAGCCGTTCTTATATATGTATCCTTGAAAAACCGTATCATACCCACTGTATGTCTCTGTTATAATCTCAAACATCCCATTCGGGAACTTATCTACAAACTCTCTCATTCTGTATCTTGTTCCAGTGAATGATCCATATCCAAGTTCAGAATCAAAAACTATGACATCGCACTCTTCGTAATCAATGTCCTCAAACATCATAGTAGCTGGGTAGCTTTTCTCCTTGTCACCCTTATACTCATACACTTTGTCAAGCGTCAGGGTAAGACGCTCTGCTTCTACGCTTATTTTGATGATTCTACTATCATGAAGACTGAATGGTATGTTGCTATCAACTATTAATTTTATATCCATGACCACCTCCGCATTAGTATTAACATTAGCTAAATCAATGCTAATGCTCCAGGGAGTGCCTCGGGAGCAAAAAAAGCTACTCCTACACTAGCAACAAATATCCCCGCTGCTATTATTAAATCTTTTGCATTTCTAAGATTAAGGCCCCTTCTTTTTATTTCAGCCTTTGCTTTTTGCATTTTCTTTAAGTCGCTCTTACCTTTTTTATAATCTTTCGAATTTCTAACTTCTTCCCTGACCTTTTTAGGAACCTTATTCAGATTCTTCCCATGACTTGAAGTTCCATCTAAATTCTCAGCGCCAACTTATAATCTTTTTCGCGCTGCCCTTAGTACCTGCTCGGTATATCGCCTATCCACATTATCTACGCCATTTACGATTGCATCAACCATCGTATTTGCCGCTGTCATTGATTCTTTATCTGTAGTTCCAGATAGAAGCACCTTCTTCGATATCGCCATCAGAAACTTGTCGAGCCCCTTAACTTCGCTCGGAACGTATCGTCCCGGACAGAAGTACAGCAAAGTATTCTGCATATTAATCTCTTCCTTGAAATTAATCTCACAAATCTGCTGATAATTCTGCGGATTATACTCGGAAATTCCTGTCACAAAGATTATCAATTTATCCGCATGTGCCGCCATTTGTTTTCTGAACTTATCAAATCCAACTATTCCACTTCCACGAAGCCAGCTACCAAATATCACGACGTCAAACTGACTAAGTGATCCGTAGTCAAAGTTCTGAAGAGGGACTGCGGTACACCCTAGGTCTCCAGCAATCCACTCTGCATACTGCTTCGTAGAGCCGCGTTTTGAATTATATATAACTATTGCTTTTTTGCTCAAAACCATTCCCCACACTTCTGTTTCTAATATTTTACGTTCTCCTTACCGAGAAGTTGTTCAAGTTCAATCATAAGATTCTCATCAATGCTAACACCATTTGCAGACTTAAGTGGTTTCTGCCCTGGCAAATAAATGAGTATTTCCGTATCTCCCCTATGAGCCGAAGCTGCCCCGAGAATTCTGTGCTGAATCTCATCGTTTCCGAGCATATCAGACAGTTCTTGGCTCACTCTGAGCTTGAGGTATTTCTTTTCACGCGGTTTCTGTGCGTTCACATTGCTTCGTGAATAATCCCTCATGCTTGCTCGTTCATAGCCTTTTCCATCTTGCTCCTTAAACTCACTGATGCGTTCAATTTCAGTCACTTTATTTACTAGTATCTCAGGGTCTGAATCCTCCTTGAAGCTCAGTGTACCCTTGATAGCAACTATTGCGTCATTCTCCAGCACGTATTTCGCCTTCGCAAAGTCCCTTGGAAATACAATCGCCGTAATCACGCCGTAGTAATCCTCGATGGTAAGTCTAGCCATCTCCTGATTAGACTTGGTAATCATGCGGCGGAGATCCCCGACCATACCTGCCATGATGACGCTGTCACCGTCATGAAAACGAGCGCTTCCATTTGAGCTCTCACCCATGAACTCAGAACCGTTTTCATCATCACCATTAGAACCAGAATCAAATATCTCCACTGTATTGGCAGTAACATTCTCCTCGATCAGCTCTCGGTACTTATCTAGCGGATGACCAGATAGGTATACGCCCATCATCTCTTTCTCCATGGCTAGCAAATGCGCCATATCGAAATTCTGTATATTCGGGAGTTCCGGTGCAGTCTTTACGTCTCCCATGAGGTCAGAATCAAGCTGGAACAGCGAAATCTGGTCCTTGGAAATCTTACGAGCACTGCTCTGTGCCGCTCCGACGGCATCGTCACTTATAGCGAGAAGCGCAGCTCTATTTGGCGTAAACTCATCCATCGCCCCTGCCTTGATGAGGCACTCGATAGCTTTTTTGTTCAGCTCAGACGGATCTATAGACTTGATAAAATCGTATAGATTGTCTATGTCGCGCCCTTTTCTGCCTTCGACAATCGCATCAACTATGCCACTTCCAACATTTTTAATGGCGAGAAGTCCAAAGCGAATCTTGCCATCCTTGGCTATAAACTTCCTTCTACTATGCAGAACTGAAGGTGGTAGCACTTCGATACCGAGCTCCTTACAGTTTCTAATATACGCAGCAATGTGTCTAGCTTCACCCATAACGCTAGACATAAGAGCTGCCATGAATTCTACTGGATAATGAGCCTTGAGATATGCTGTCTCATAAGATATTACAGCGTAAGCCGCGGCATGAGATTTGTTAAATGCATATTCTGCAAAGCTAACCATGTCATCAAATATAGCCTCTGCAGCTCTCTCGGATATACCGTTTGCAACACACCCTGTAATTGCAGGTGTTCCGTCGGAATCGTCCTTGCCGTGGATAAAATATTTTTTCTCCTCCAGCATGACGCTCATCTTTTTCTTGGACATAGCACGTCGTACGAGGTCAGAGCGTCCAAATGAATAGCCGCCAAGCTCACGCACAATTTGCATTACCTGCTCTTGGTACACCATACAGCCATACGTTACATTGAGTATTGGCTCCAGATGCGGATCCACATATTTGATGTTCTCTGGATTCTTCTTATTATCTATATACTTTGGAATCGAATCCATCGGACCTGGTCTATAGAGTGAAATTCCGGCTACGATATCTTCGAAGCATGACGGATTAAGGTTCTTCATGAACTCTGTCATGCCTGCACTTTCGAGCTGGAAGATTCCCTGAGTGTTCCCCTTGGAAATCATCTCGTACACCGCAGGGTCGTCGTAATCCATCTTGCTGAAATCTATCTCTACGCCGTGGTTTTCCTTGATGAGCTGAATTGCTTCATTGATCATCGTCAGGTTTCTCAGTCCTAAGAAATCCATCTTCAGAAGCCCTAGCTCCTCGATTGTCGTCATATTGAACTGAGTTGCTAGCCCTTTATCTGACATATATAAAGGAACATATTCATCGAGAGGCATCTTACTGATTACGATTCCCGCAGCGTGTGTCGAGGAATGGCGCGGCATTCCTTCAACTGCCATGGACATGTCGAGAATATTTTTTACAAGTGGCTCTGTTTCATACCTAGCTCTAAGATCACGGTTGATGTCGAGTGCCTTACTGATAGTCATACCAAGCTCAGCAGGAATAGCCTTGGCGATTGAATCCGCCTCCGCATAGCTTGCGTTAAGCGCTCTACCAACGTCACGTACAGCGGCCTTTGCCTTAAGCGTTCCAAAGGTGATAATCTGCGAAACCTTATCCTTGCCATACTTCTCAACTACATAATTGATGACTTCCTGCCTTCTGTCGATGCAGAAATCTATATCTATATCAGGCATGCTGACACGTTCAGGATTTAAGAACCTCTCAAAAATTAGGTTGTACTTAATCGGTTCTATCTCGGTAATCGCAAGGCTATATGCCACGATACTTCCCGCTGCAGAGCCTCTGCCAGGGCCTACTGGGATGTCGTTACTCTTTGCATAGTGAATAAAGTCCCACACGATTAGGAAATACTCGACATAGCCCATCTTCTCAATTACTTCAAGCTCACTTTCGAGCCTATCAAGGTAAACAGAACCCTCCTCAAGGGCGTCACTACCATATCTTCTCTCAAGTCCCTTATAGCATAGTTCCCTCAGGTACTCGCTATTATTCATACCTTCTGGAGGAATAAATTCTGGCAAGTGATATTCTCCAAATTCAAATTCAATATCGCAGCGCTCCGCAATCTTGTGTGAATTCTCGATAGCCTCTGGATGGTCTGGGAACAGAGCAAGCATCTCTTCCTCATTCTTGAGATAGAACTCGTCGTTAGCAAATCTCATGCGGTTTTCATCATCCACAGTTGAACCGGTCTGGATTGCCAGCAGCACATCGTGAGCCTTAGCATCACTTCGCGTTATGTAATGAGCGTCGTTTGTAGCAACTAGCGGTGTTCCTATTTCTTGTGATAGTTTAATTAACCCTTCATTAGCAGGTTTATCATCATCGAGAAAGTGATTTTGAATCTCTAAGAAGAAATTACCTTCACCAAAAATATCACGCAGCTCAAGCGCCTCTGCCTTCGCTCCGGAGTAATCTCCATTTAGTATCTTTCTTGGAATAGCACCAGCTAGACATGCAGATAGACAGATGATTCCCTCGCTATGCTCACGTAGCAAATCCTTGTCTACTCGCGGCTTAAAGTAAAATCCCTCTGTAAATGCAGCTGATACGAGCTTCGTCAGATTCTTATATCCCGTCATATTTTCTGCTAATAATATGAGGTGATTCATGCTCCTATCACGGTCTGGATCCTTATCGAAGCGCGTTCTCGGTGCAACGTAAACTTCACATCCGATAATAGGTTTAATGCCATGTTTTTTGCATGATTTATAAAAATCAATAATGCCAAACATAACACCGTGATCTGTAATCGCCAGCGAATCCATTCCCTGGCTCTTCACATATTCAGGTGCTTTGCTGATTTTAGACATGCCATCCAGCAAACTATATTCGGAGTGAACATGTAAATGTGTAAATGCCATCTATACCTCTTTACTAATAAATATATCAATTAATAAAATTATGTGATTTTCTCCTTCGTAGAGACAAAAAAACCATGCGAAATATTCACATGGTAATGTTTTTACTTATTCA
>NZ_CALHTQ010000139.1 GCF_938039775.1 uncultured Mogibacterium sp.
CAATAGATGAAATCTTCTTTATCATGATACACACTTCTCCTATTCATTATTAGATGTAAATTTTTTATTAATTTATCATATATGATTATATTTTAGCAAGTACTGGATATGAAACACGTTGCGATTTATAGCTGCAGTCATCACAACTAAGAGTCGTGGAAATAAAGAAGTGAAGCGTGAGGTTTCGGCAAGTTCAAGGTTTGCGCTGTAACGAATTAATGAAAGCGAGAATTGTCTCAGCGAATCAAGTTTCGCAGCTTTCATATAATTCGTCAAGCAAACGAGACTCTTTGCCGAGGCTCACGCTTCACTTTTTTATTGAAACATCATTGACAGCGAATCATCCGCAAAGAACGTATTCGCATTATAAAGGAACAGCACATCAGTTATCCCCTCTGAAGCAATCAAATCATCGACATTATCAAAGTAATATCTCGGATCCACGACCACGATTTCGCGGTAATGCTGCGCCAGCATAGGAATCACACTGTTCGCATATGAGTCCTTAATCAAGAGCAGCCTTCTGTTAGACTCTGTCGGAGTCTTAACCGTGTACATCGGATGGTTGCTACCTCCGAATACAGTGTACGCATCCTTCTTATCTAGATTCTTAAGCTGATAGAACTTAGTAGTCTTCTTCTTAGTATCACCATAGTAGATGACTGAAGGCTTGGCTGCCTTCTTATTCTTAGGCAGATTAATCTTGATGCTATCGTACCTTCCGCCTGTAAATCCACTCTTTGAGTACATGGTTCCCGCGAAGTCGTTCTTAACAACCTTACTCTCAAACTCCATCGGCATACCTGCACCCAGTGCTGGCACAATCGCCTTGTATGCGATGTATGCTCCGTCGCTCGTCCAGTGGTGGTCAGTTCTATAGTATAGCTGTACATCTTCTTTCTTCTTATTGAAAGTCTTCCTTACATCTATGGTTTTAATTCCTGAAGCCTTGATGGTCTTGTAAAAATCGTCCATCGCTTTGTTCTGATTCGCCAGTCTGACAGTTATCGGTAGCTTGTCAGACATGATGTTTCCTGCATTTGGTGCAAGAAGGAATGTCATGTTTAGATTAGGGTACTTCTCCTTAAACGCTTTGAGCGAATTCTCTACCGTACTCAGCGTCTTCTGATCTGGAGTCACTATATCCTCGATTAGATATCCATCACGAGCTCTATACACCCCGTTAGCTTTGAGCTTTCCTTCAGTCACATCGACAGCCGACTTAACCTTGATAAAAGACCCACGCATAAGGAACTGATCGTTCACGTAGCTCTCCATCTTGGATTCTAGCCTGCCACCGAAGTAGTTAGACACAGAAATGCTCGGGAACTCCTGCAGCATGCGGTTTTCAGAAGCCGAGAATGACTTATCTGGAACTATGAGATTTATAAGGAATACAGCCGCAAGAACAAACACAAAAATAACACCGGTATACGCTGCCATTTTGTTCTCCGAACTTTTGAGCTCGGCATTTATTTCATTTCTAAAACGGTTAATCTTCTTCAAAACTTACTCCTCTACGCTAGAATCTGAAGTACAGGAACGGATTATACGAACCATATACCAGATATGCGACAGAAACGATGAGTACTGCGAACACCAGCGCAGTTCCTACCGCCGGTTTCTTCCTATATAGCTCTCTGAATTTCTCAATTGGATATGGTGTTGCCACACACGCACCGAGCGCCAAAATGATGAAATTCGTTCTTATGTAGTAAAGCGTCGTAACATTTATGAACGACACCTTGCCTAGCCCAAACATAACAGCGAGATACGATAGAGCTTTGCTGATATCTGTGATGCTAAAGAACACCCAGCTTATCATAACTATGACTATTGCATATACGTGTCTAAACCAGTTTGGTGCCTTCTCTAGATATTTGCCATATACATACTTCTCTAGTATCAGCAGCACTCCGAAGTATGCACCCCAGAGCACGAAGTTCCAGCTCGCACCATGCCATAGACCAGTCAGTGACCACACTATTAGCAGGTTTAAAATATGTCTATGCACCTTTACTCTGTTTCCGCCGAGTGGAATATACACGTACTCACGGAACCAAGTAGAGAGCGACATGTGCCATCTGCGCCAGAAATCCGTGATAGTCGATGCAATATACGGATAGTTGAAGTTCTCGTCAAACACGAAACCGAACATCTTGCCTAGACCTATCGCCATGTCGGAATATCCGCTAAAGTCGAAATATATTTGCAGTGTATATGCCGCAATTCCAACCCAATATAGAACCACCGACACTTGACTATGCGGCAGGCTGGATATCTCTGTGTATAGCGAGCCAAGTGCATTTGCAAGAATAACCTTCTTGCCTAGTCCGAGAATAAATCTCGACGATCCCTCACCAAACTTAACAAGGCTAGTCTCACGATTATCTATCTGAAGTTCAACGTCTCTATACTTAACGATAGGACCTGCGATGAGCTGAGGGAAGAACGACAGATATAACGAGAACTTGAGTAAGCTATACTGCGGTGCAACCTTTCCCTTGTACACGTCAAATACGTATGACATCGCCTGGAAGGTGTAGAACGAAATTCCGATTGGCAGTGCGAGTGACGTGTAATGAATATGCCATCCTGTAACCGATGTTATCGTATCCATAAGGAATCCGAAATACTTGAAGAAACCAAGTATTAACAGGTCTACCACCACTGTAAACAGCAGATTCCTCCTGCCGCTCCCTCCATACTTCTGCTCATTATGTATCTGAATGGCCATGAAGTAGTTGAAGAACGCGCTGTACAGCATCAAGAATAGATATACTGGTTCTCCCCAGCTGTAAAAGAACAAGCTGGCAACAAGTAGCACAATATTGCGCTTCCCCGTCTGCTCCTTCGGAATCAGATAATACACTAGCATCGTAATCGGAAGGAAATAGAATATGAAGATAATACTGCTAAATAACACTTAATAGCACCTCCTCATACTTATCTGGATCCTTGGTAACTCCATAGAATACATACTTGCCCCTCGAAGTCACGATTGCATTCTTAAGTTCCTTTACCTGCTCTGGTCCGTAGTTATCAAAAGCCTCTATCTGGTTTGTGATGCGCTTTTCTACAGCATCTTTGACAGCTTTAACGTCAGACTTATTCTTGACCTTGATGACCAGAACCTCGTCAACAGAAAGAGCCTCCTTGCTCTTGTAATACAGAACAGCCTCATAATTATTAGCATCTAGTCCTATAAACTGTACGAGATCACGAGGTTTCTGTTTCTGCAGTTTCTCTATATTAGTCTTCTTGATAAGCTGCGCCTCAATCTTGTCCATCGAGACATCCTTAGCATTTTCACGACTATACACAATAGCAAGGAAGGCAAGCAGTATAATAACGAGAACACACTTTAGGATTCTGCCATATCTTATAGCATCTCTACGCGACTTAGTATTCATCTACAGTTCTGCCTCCTCAATCATCCTATCCAGCCAGTACGGATAATACGTTGCCTGAGCATGGATACCGTCACCTGCATATAGCTCTGGATGCTTCTGCAGAATATCCGCAGTTGGAATATATACGTACTTATTCTTAGCACACATCTTCTTGATGGCACTATTGAATTTCTTGTAGTAGCTAATAGACTTGTTCTTTGCCATCGCCGCATCGGTAGGTGCCGAGATGCCGCAAACGCAAATCTTCGTCTTAGGAGAAGCCTTGTGGAACGCCTTTAGCCTTGCCTCATACTTCTTGATAAATGCCTTTTCGTCGCCTCTGTAATTCCCCATGTCGTTCATTCCAAATGCAAAGAACGCTGTGCTTGGATATGTTCCCGCAGCACTCGAGAATAGGTCGTCACCAGTCATAACACTTGAACCGATTTTACTAAATACCTGATCATCACTTAGCCAGCCATATACGCTTAGCCCCTCGGTAACCGAGTCGCCGACAACGATACTGCCCTTGAACTTGCTCATATATCTAGCTTTGTTGCTCTTTCCATTCGCAGAAACTTCTCCGCCTAGTGCCGAAACAGCCTCCTCAACGCTAGATACAGAATTCTTCTGTAGTGCTTCAACGCTTTTCTTATTCTTGTCAATCTCCTCCTGAGCTACAGAAGCCTTGCGGTTGAACTTCAGTAGGTTGAATAAAAAAACAACAAGAAAAAGCAGCAAGATGATACTTGCTACTTTGTTCTTATCCATGTCTTTGATATATTCTTTTGCTACATTTGTAGCACGATTATTATTCTTAACTCTAGCCATATTTCCTCTTCCAGGTAAAATCCTTAGACTATATAGTACCACCTATACAACCTTTTTGTGGCTATTTTTTTTAATCTAATTCATGAATTTTTTTATGCCTTTTTGAGCTTGCGATAGAATAAAGTTCCGTACTTATTCACGATCTCTATTACCATAAATCCCATCGCAATTCCGAGGCAGTTCAGTACAAGCTGCTTGCCCTCACTCGCGGTCTCCTTAGGCATGTCCATAACCATAGCGTACATTACAAAGTAAAGGTTGTTTCCCGGTACTAGTGGAAATGCGCATACGCTCTGGAATATCGTTGCAGGTGCTTTATTGACTCTCGCCATAACCTGCGCGTAGCCAGCTACAAATATAGCACTGACAAGTGTCGCCAAGAAGTAGTTATGGAGAATTCCATCTGTGATTACATACATTCCCCAAGTGCAAAACGCACCTATTCCGCAGAACAGAACCTGCTTCCCTTTAACGTTGAACCATAGACCGAAGCCCACACAGGCAGCGGTACACGAAATAAATTGTATTATTATACTTGGATGTAATTCGGTCATCTTAGAACACCCCCTTGAATAATAGAATTGCTGAAGCTATACCGAAGGCAATTCCAGCTGCTCCGATTATAGAATTTGAAATATTAAGTATTCCGGCAAGCGTATCCTTGTGCAGTAGGTCGCTGATTCCGTTGGTAAAACCGAGTGCGCTGACGAGGAGCATTACTACACCAACAGTGATATTACCAGACTTCTCTGCAAATCCAACATACACAGAGAGAATGATGAATACTTCTGTGATAAAGGACTGAATAAAGTTGGAAATCAGAGGATTGTTCTCTGTCTTCGCTAGCCTTCTGCCTAGGAAAACGATTATTATAGCCGACATTACAGCGATGATCGCATCCTTAACTCCACAGTTGAAGAACACACCGAAACCTGCTCCGCCAAGGATTCCTGCGAGATATTCCAGATATGCTGGCTGCGGTGTTCTGTTCAGAACCTCCTGCAGCATCTTCTCAATCTCATCTGGCTCTGGCTTCTGGTGACATACTCGTCTCGACAAGTTGTTAAGATAGTCGAGCTTATCGAAGTTAACTGAAGTCGAAGGGATATGTCTAATCTGAGTGATGATATCCCCATCCGCTGTCTCAACAGTTGCCTGAATGTTGCTGTAGATAACCCAGATATCTGCATGCGTGAAGCCGTAGCTCTTGCACATTCTGTACATGCTGTCCTCAACTCTACTTACCTCGGCGCCTGCGCGGAGCATCTCCCTGCCGATGTTCAGAATTTCTTTTAGAATCCTCTTGTAATCCATTTCTATCCTTCCTTAATAAAATAAATATAATTTAAACGCCTTGAATCGCGTCCATAAACGCTGGTATGAGCTGTTTCTTTCTAGATAGCAGCCCGTCTATCTTAAATCCACCATCTGTCGGAACGGCTCCTGGAAATGCATTCATTATCATCTCCCGAGCGTGTTCACCGGCGTAAAGCATCTCTGACGATGAGTGTTTGATGTCAGTTAGTAGGAAAAATACCATCGAGACTTTGTTCTTGCCGCACTCATGCTCCATAAGCGGAAGTAACATCTCCTTGATATTGCTCAGCTCCCCTTCGTTCATCGAGCTTATCTGTCCAACTCCAAAGCTCGAGCTTCCGAATGTAAACTTCTTGTAATCCTGATAGAAAATCTCTTCTGCTGACTTATCCTTGAGGTCTGATCCAGCCTCAAACATCTCTGCTGCAAAAGACTCTATGTCTATACCCGCAATTAACGCAAGTGCACCAGCCGCCATCTTGTCCTGTGTCGTACATGTTGGCGACCTGAACATCAGGGTATCAGAGACTATTGCAGCACAGAGCAATCCTGCGATATGCTTAGGCAGTTCAATCCCTCGCTCTATGTACATCTGATACAAAATCGTAGCAGTACATCCAACAGGCTGCAAGTTGAAAAATATCGGCTGCAGAGTCTGAATAGTTCCTAGTCGGTGGTGATCTACAATCTCGATAATATCCGCATCATCGATATTATCTACCGCTTGTGATTTCTCGTTATGATCTACAAGAATTACCTGCTTTCTCCTGATGTTGAGAAGGTTACGCCTCGAAACTGTTCCCACGTAGCGTCCTTTGCTGTCTGTAACGGGGAACGCTCTATGCCTCGTAGCCCCCATTTCCGCCTTTACACTGTCCGTATAATCATCTAGCTTAAAGCCCTCGATTCCATCAGATGTCATAAATGCTTCAAGTGGCACACTCTTGTTTATTTCCCTCGATACCGAGAAAGTATCGAGCTCCGTCTCAATGACTACGGCACCTTTCTCCTTTGCGAGTTCGGAAACTTCCTTAGATGCCTTTGCACCAAGGCACAGTATGATACATCCTGCCCCAGCCTCGAGCGCTCCAATCTGGTTCTCCTTGCGGTCTACCAAAATCACTAAGTCGTGTTCCTGAACGACTCCCTGCATTCTCTCTACGAGGGCTGCTCCAACGAGTACTTTTCCCTGATCAAAATGCCTGCTGCCATCACCAACAGCAATCTGTCCATCGATAGTCGCTGCAATATCGCTAAATCTAGGTGACGTACTAGAAAGGAATCCGCTACTCTCCGCA
Source organism: uncultured Mogibacterium sp. (assembly GCF_938039775.1). The sequence continues at coordinate 6,839 of NZ_CALHTQ010000139.1, forward strand.
TCCATGAATGTGCGGGCGATATCCCCCTTAGTGATAAGTCCAATGACCTTATTGTTCTCAGTAATTGGCTGAGTGACAGCTTCGCTCTTACCCATGATTCCCCAAGCTTCCTTAATTGTCATCTCCTTAGGTACACCTGGTGTGTGGCGAATCTCCATGTCTCTGACTTGAGTGGCAACATTATCTACATATTCGGGCACATCTACTCCGAACTTCTCAAGGACAAACTGCGTCTCACCGTTAATCTCTCCGGCACGGCGTGCTACATAGTTATCGGTGTTCGTAATTCGATTTTTGATCTCAGCATAGGCAATCGCTGAGCATATTGAATCTGTGTCTGGATTCTTATGTCCAATTATTATAATCTTTTTATCAGATTTCACGGTTACCTCCTGACATCTTATAAATAGGCAACGCCACACTCATATGAGTGCGGCGAATCTTCGCATATAACGGCACAAAGTCGCTAAAGCAACTGCTTAGTAGGCAATACTACTTAATGGTAATAGTCTTGATTACCTGATCTTCGTTAGGCTTATCCATCATGTTGCGTGGAACGGAAACGATGCGGTCTGCCTCGTCCATGCCTTCTGTAACCTTGCCGAATGCAGCATACTGACCGTCAAGGTGTGGTGCATCTTCAACCATGATGAAGAACTGTGACCCAGCCGAGTTAGGGTTCATAGATCTAGCCATCGAGAGAACACCTCTCGAGTGCTTAAGATCGTTCTTGAATCCATTTGCTGAGAACTCACCTGGGATACTGTATCCAGGACCACCCATTCCAGTTCCATCTGGGCATCCACCCTGAATCATAAACCCTGGAATAACTCTGTGGAAAATTAGTCCATCATAGAAGCCCTTCTCGCAGAGTTCTACGAAATTCTCAACCGACTTAGGTGCGATATCCTCGTATAGTTCACCACTCATCGTTGCACCGTTTTCCATCTCGATTACAAAATTCTTCATCTATATCTCCTTTGTTTATAAACAAAAATCAATTGCTAATTTGTTCAACTTTATTAATTTTACATCATGTATTTGTTTGCCGCAAGGTACAACAAGCTTTGTTTATAATTAGTCATTCTTTGGCGTATTTTAATTGATTTTTAGCCCAGTTTCAGCTAAAAAAGAAGATTAATGAGCCCCAGAACAAACCCAATCAGCGCACCCAGATTGACAATAGTATTGAGTTCCTTTGCCATGACCTCCATGACCATATCTTCAAGCTGCTCGACTTCCATATCTTCAATTTTCTGTCTTACCATACCTGCGATATCCATCTTCTCAATTAGTGTTGGAACAGCAGTCTTGACAGTGTTCCTATAAATCTCTCTCACCTTATTCTGCAGTTCATCATCTCTCACGCCTGTACTCGTTATCATGTCGTAGACATTCTCACTGCGCAGCTTCTCCATATTGCGGCTAACCTCTGGTGCCAAGAAGTTGTAGCAGTGATCATCAACATATCTTCCGATATTATCCGAAATCGAACCGAGAATGCCATCTATCATCTCCGGATTTATGAACATCCCAATCATAGATCCGCCGAGCTGCTCTCCGATTATCTGACCGCCCTTCACCTTGATTATATCTGAAAAATTAATGCTCTTAACCGCATCCGCCATTCGCAGAGTTACCGCATAGTCGAGATTCGTCGTAATAGCCTCGTACTCCTCTTCAGAGGATGAAATCGCTCTAAATCCATTATCTATATCTGATTTCAGTAGCTGCACCATTCGCTCTGTAACAGCTGTTTCTGTCTCTTCATTAAGCGCCTTGCCCTCGATGTCTTCGCTCGTGACGAGGTGATTCGATATCACATCTCCGACGGACTTTGCAAGCCGCGTCTTACCCTTCGGAATAGCTCCAGGTGTCAGCGGCACCTTGTGGCCGAAGATGTATTTCTCATGACGTGGCCTGAACAGCATCTTGACCGCAATATAATTGGTACAATATCCTATAAGTGCTCCAATCAGCGGAGCAGCAATATATTTAAACATCGTTAAAACCTCCAGTTCATACGAACGAAATTATATCACTAACTGGACGTTATTTGCATAATAATG
>NZ_CALHTQ010000140.1 GCF_938039775.1 uncultured Mogibacterium sp.
TCCGTTTCTACACATTGCAGTTACAACAGTTCCCTCTGTCAGTATTCTAGCTCCATCCATAATAGCCTTTCCTGTTGCCATCATGACATTGAGGAAAAACTGATCTGTATCTGATAGGAATTTTATTACCTGAGACTTTTCTTCCTCCGGCATGTCCATATCTGTGATAATTGGAGCCATCTCCTTGAGGAAGCATAGAGACGCAGCAATGTTTCTCTGATGGAACTCATCTCCCATTGCAATCGCCTTAGCAACTAGCGGATTTACATTCAGTCCGCCATCAAGGCTCCTAAGTGCTCTTCCTAGAGTTGGACCCAGAACATCTCTCATCCATCTTAGTCTATTAACAACTTCTTCTGAATATGCACCGAATCTGAGAACTTTCCCGATTCCCTCGTTCATCTGGCAGTATGCATAGTTTCCATCAGTTTCATTCTGAACTACGAATACTGGCATGTGATGAGTTGTAATTCCTCCCATAGGTCCTACTGCATTGCAGTGGTGGCATGGGATAAACTTAATCTCGCCTGACTCAAGAAGTTTACGAGCATCTGCTTCGTTATCTGCCCATTCTTCGAATAGTACAGCACCTACGCAAGATCCCTGAACTGTCGCAGGCATATCCTTGTACTCAATCGGTGGTCCAGCATGAAGAATAACTCTTCCGTTGTTTTCATTGAGCTCTGGAATAACTGTCATAGCCGGTACGTTGTCTTTGAGTACTGGCTGTGCAGCTACAACCTTAGCAATAACCTTGCGGTTAGCTTCATCGATATCAAATCCCTCGTAGTTTCTGAGGAAGTTTAGAGCCTTAATAAGCTCAATATTTCCACCTGCTGGTGGCATCCAGTCGTACTGAACAACATCGCATCCAAACTTAGCAGTTACTTCTGCGAAGCTCTTTAGACCTATATTGATAACCTTTGGCTTGTTTGAAAGCATTGATAGAAGCTTCTCTGAAGGTGCAGCTGGTGTAAATTCCTTTACTTCCTTAGCACGAGTTTCCTTAGCTTCTTCAGTAAACTCATATCCTATAGCTTCAATTGCAGTCTCTACGGCCAGCTTGTTAGTTTCAGCTACTATTACACCTGCATCCTGAAGCTTTTTAACGGATTCATCATATCCCTGATAGTCGTTCCTTGTTCCGCATACCTCAGCGACAAAGAATACTTCTCTGTTCTGTTCAGATGCCTTCTGCTTAAGAGTTTCAACAGCTGGGATAAGTGCTCCTGCCATGTCATCATGTGATCCATAGCCTAGAACTACGTCAAATAGGATTACTCCTGTGCTTGGATCGTCCATTGCCTCTTCCATGCACCCAACTCTCTTAGTTGGGTCAATCATAGGATGCGGCTTACCTTGAGTGTACATATCATCACCAAGGTCAATTACAACATGTCCATCATGATTTAGCTTAAATCCATCTTCATGTGTATTGTCAGTGATTTTAAGAGCGTCCTTAATCATCATAGCAGCTTCACCAGCAAGTGTACCGCCGGAATAGTACGCTTTGATAGTCTTCTTATCTTCAGCCTTGAAGAACTTCGACTTATCGCACTCTACAGTTCCTTCAGCAATTTCCTTACCTCTTACGAGACTAACTGCAAGGCGAGCACACTCATCTAGTGTATACGTCTGGTATAGACCCTCTTCGTAATATTCTGGCTTTTCGCCGAGGAACAGGCAAACTACCGGCTTGCTGTAAACGCTAAGTCTTGCAGCAATCTTGTCCTTTACAGCCTTTGCTGGTGGCTTCGAGATAACTACTAGAACCTTAACTGTCTGATCCTTTTCCATGGCATCGATAACATCCATCATCGTTGTGCCACCAACTTCTTCGGAAAGGTCACGACCACCGGTACCGATAGCATTTGTAACACCCTCACCAAGTCTGTCGATAATAGTTGTAAGCTCCTGGATACCTGTTCCGGATGCACCGATGATGCCGATTGAACCAGGGTTTACGGTATTTGTGAATGCGATCGGAACACTCTGGATAATTCCGGTTCCACAGTCAGGGCCCATTACTACGAGACCCTTCTCGTGTGCCTTGTCCTTAATCTTCTTCTCGTCCTCAATTGTAACGTTGTCGGAGAACATGAATACGTTCATGCCTTCATCGAGAGCTCTCTCTGCCTCAAGTGCAGCGTATGCTCCAGGAATTGAGATTACTGCTAGATTAGCGTCTGGCATCTGTTTCAGAGCCTGATCCCAGCTCTTTGCGGATTTGTTACCTTCGCTCTTCTTGTTAACGTTAGCTTCCTTTGCGAAGTATTCATCAACCTTATCCATTAGAGCAGCGAGGACACTTTCATCCTCAACATCAGCAACTACTACCATGTCGTTTGCTGTTGCATTCATAAGCTCTTCAGTCTCAAGCCCACTCTGCTTAAAAATATCCTTGTTAGCTGGAGTTGCCATCATGATGGAAACCTTCTTAACTCCATCGACTGTCGAAACATCGTTGGTGAGAAGCATCAGGGTAACTGAATCATGGTAGCTTCCTGCTTTCACAATTGTCTTTAGCATCTATTGTCTCCCTTATTAATTAGTCTGCAAATCTATTCTTGTGATCGTATCTATCGAAGTGAACTGGCTCACCCTTTAGATACTCTACTAGCTCGTCTGCAACATCTAATCCACCTGTTGCATAAGCCTTTTCCATTCTGTTCCTAGCTCTCTCGCCAGGATAGTTTACCTTGTCAAATCCTGGAGCTGGCTTCATAGCATCTAGCTCATCCAGACACTGTCCCATAGCTACCTTAAATGCATCTGCTCCTACGAATCTTTCTGGATCAATTACGATATGCATCTGACCGAGCCTTCTGCCTTCAGATAGATCGTGATACATAGAGCTTACGTGACCTCCGAATGGAACACCAAGAAGAATTCCAGAAAATATGTCTACTAGCATCATAAGTCCATATCCCTTAGCTCCAGCAATTGGGTTTAGAGCATTAACCTTATGTGGATCCGTTACAGGAGAACCATTCTCATCAACTGCCCAATCTGCAGGAATCTCTTCGTGCTTAGATCTCTTATCAAGAATCTTGCCCCAAGCCTGTACAGTAGTAGCCATATCGAATACTACCTTTCTGTCGTCAGCTGTAGGAGCTGCAAAAGACATTGGGTTTGTTCCATAGTAAGGATCAGCACCACCGTAAGGAACAGCCATTGGATCTGACTGGCAGAAAGAAATTGAGAGAAGCCCCTCATCTGCAGCCATCTCTGTGTAGTATCCAATAGAACCTGAGTGAGAGAGGTTAGCCATTCCGACTACAGCGATTCCATTTATTTTAGCCATTTCAATAGCTTTTTCCATTCCGACCTTGGCAACTGTAAATCCGATACCATTGTCACCATCGAGAATTCCAGAGCATGGACCAGTTTCTTTCCAAGTCATATTTGGCTCAACTGTAATTCCGCCCTTTGCGATTCTCTCGCTGTAGTACTCAACTCTTACTGCACCATGTGAATAATAACCTCTTTCGTGTGCCCACGTAAGAATCTCTGCTGTTGTCTCAGCATCATCAGCATGCAGACCTGCCTGCATGAGCTTATTTTTCATTAACCCCTTTAGTTCTTCTCTAGATAATTTCACTTGTTTTTCCTCCATGAACCTGTCTCTGCAAGTTCTATTTAATAAAACAGATTCGCATATGTGACGCGAATCTGTTACCAACAATGCTTATTATTGTTAAAACTTACAGCTCAACGTCTCTGTTGCAATCCTTTGAGTAGATGTAGATGAAGTCTTCAGTTCCTACACCGTAGCAAGCCTGTGGTACGTATGAGTCCATGAATACATAGTCACCCTTCTGTAGAGGAACCCACTCATCATCTAGTACGTACATGCCCTTACCCTGTAGGAAGTATACACCATGTTCCTGGATATGAGTCTCGATATATCCGTGGCATGCTCCTGGAGCAAACTTCAGAAGATGCATGTTCATATCGAAACCTAGATCCTGTGCTGCAGGAAGGAAGTCCTTGCTCTGGCAGTTCGTCATACCCTCGTAATCCTTCCATGGAGTGTCATTAATATTTGCAACAACTGTATGAGTTTCAGTACCAGCGAGTGGTTTGTATCTTCTTCTGTAGATGTATACAAATGCATCCTTATCGCTGTTGTTAACGAAGCTGAATGGCTTGTCAGCTGGTGAGTAAATATATCCACCTTCTGTTAGGTTAGCCTCTTCATCAGCATTCTTAACTGCAAGCTCTCCGCTAATTACATATAGGAAAGATTCGATTCCATCTCCACCAATTTTGTCGTTCTTTCCGCCTGGGTGAACTGTTGAAATATAATCAGCAAATGATGCGCCCATAGCGGGTGAACCTAGAATAGTTGTATCGCAGTTCTCGTAGCCCGGAATAACGTTCTTAACGATGCCGTCTGGCTCAAGAATAGTGTACTTACCCTTCTTATAAACAGATCTTGTCGAAAGCAGTGTCTCTCTGTAACCAGTATTATTGTTTAAATAACTCATGAAGTTTACCTCTCTTCCTCATGCTTTAATAATAATAGACTTTTTATTTGGCATAAGTTGTCAACCAATTTTCTAATACAATTTAATCATCTTTCAACCTTTTTTTCAAGCATTAGTTTAAAATTTAGTGTTAATAATACTGAATTATTGAAAACTTTGAATTTCATTTGACTATATTATATAATTCTATAGAACAATCTTTGAAAAACTACGTATTTTCAAGCAGTTTAGAGACAATATTGATAATATAAATATTATACATTAATACAAAATCGATGTATGTTACTCGTTTTAGTCTAATGCATTTGGATAAGAGGTTAGATTTTTTTATATTCAAGATAAAAATATTTTGTGGTCAATCAATGGAGATTTTTAAAATTATGGTTTTAACTAAGAGCATTACACCTGTTAAAAACAACAAATCCAAATCACAGAGAAAATTTACGCTGTACTACCCTAGCGATTCTGAAATCCGTGCTGTAATCGTGTACATTCACGGTGGCGGATTACTATGTGGTACAGCACAAGATTTACCAGATTTACATACTGAACTACTTACATCTAAAGGATACGCTATTTTAGCAATAGACTACCCTCTCGCTCCTCAAGCTAAGATTGATGCAATACTGAACGACACCATAGACTCCATCAATATTTGCTACGAAGTTGCTGAGCTTAACGGTGAGATTCCGCTTTTTGTATGGGGTCGCTCTGCTGGAGCATATCTTGCACTGCTCGCATCATCTAGTGACAAATTACAGCTTAAACTCAATGGAATAATCTCTTACTACGGTTATGGTTTTCTGTGCGATGGATGGTACGACGAGCCGAGTACGTACTATGCAAATATCCCTACTGTTAAAGTGGATTCTACCAGGATTTACGACAAAGATATTGTTTTTAGAGGCCCAATTGCTAATTATTACAGCACATATGTCTATGCCCGGCAGACAGGTATGTGGAAAGACCTCATATACGATGGTCGTGACAAGTTCTTTTTCCTCAACTATACACTGAGAACCGTGGCGAGTTTACCTGCTCCACTCTTTGCAGCTCATAGCACTGGTGATACAGACGTTCCATATAACGAATTTATCGCTTTATGCAATAAATATAGTCCTGATAAATTCATCGTTTCAATTCCCGAGCATGATTTCGATAGGAATACGGATGAATTGGCGACAAGCGAACTTCTTAATAAGACTATTTCATTTATATCTAATAATATTTAAATATAATTAGATGCTATGAGGGATTCCGTATGAAATTTCATCGGAATCTTCTCATAATATATTTTAACTTTGGCTTCTCGATTACTTTCTCTATTCTAAACCCTTGTTTTTCATATAAGTTTTTAGCAAATTTATTAGAATCAAAAACTGATAAAGTAATACTATTAATATTTTTATTATCAAACATGTATTTTAGAAATTCTTTTAATGCCATTGAACCTAAGCCCATGCCTGTTTTTTCAGGATTTATTACAAACCTACCGATGTGGATACTATCTATACTTGACCTTATTTCTTGTATTATCCCGACAAACTCATCATCGTTGAAAATTGAAAAAACATTTTCAAGTTTTCTTATTTTGTCACAATCAAGTGGATAAGAAACTTTATTCCCCATCCATTGTTCTTGAAAATTCTTACCCTTCTTATTAGACCATTCGCATAAAGACAATGCATTATTATCACTTATACCTTTTGTAATTGAAATATTCATACAAACTCGACCCCTTACTAACACATTAATTAGAGCACTAATACTCTTGCAAGCACATCACCGATATCGCTACTGATACAAATACTTCTATCACTCAATTCTTGGGGGCAATAGGCCTCACCAAAATTTATACAAGCAAATGTTGACCTACTATTAGAAACTGCCATCTTCCAGAATGGGAACTTAATTATTACAGGTGTGTTGCCACCGACTCCTAGCTCAAGGAATAGCACCTTCATATTTTCATGTCTTCGAATAAAATCAGCATATCTGGCAGACGCCTCATGCCACCCGGCATCTTCAACAAAAGTTCCATCAATCCTTAGGTTATTTGTCATTGGCTCTCCTGTGCTCGGCAAGCGAGGTACAAGCGTTTTAGGTATTCTTGTATCTATTGATTTATCGTCAGGCACTTCAAATGCACCTAATTCGTTTCTTACGAACCCCTGTGCCTCCATGGCATTCATAACCCACTCTTCATTATCATATGTCTCGCCATCTTGACCAGCTTCACTCTGGAATAGTCCGTAATCTCCTTGCGTATAGAAAAGTCTCTTTTTATCGAATCCTGCTCGCTGGAATTGATGATCAACATTTGTTGTAACTACAAAGTAATCTTTGTCATTTACAATTTTAAGCAGGTCTTCGTAAACAGGCTTTGGTGCATTTATGTAGCGATTATAGTAGATTGTTCTAGCCCACCAGGCCCAACGAGTTTCTTCGTCTGGGAACGGATAAAAGCCGCCTGAATAAATATCTGTAATACCGTACATCTTGGCAAAATCGAAGAAATATTTATTAAATCTCTCACCTTCATAAGTGAAGCCTGCTGACGTAGATAGACCTGCACCAGCTCCTATAATTATAGCGTCAGCTTGTTCTATAGCATCAGAAAGTTTCTCTATCCTTTCATCAATCGAGCCCGATCCATATATCAGCTTGCCACTTAGACTATGCATGACAGTCTGTCCCATTCGTATGCTCTCAATATAACCATTCGGTCTATCTCTAAACGAGTCTCTCATAATACTCTCTGTCTTCGTCCTTAAATACATTAAATATCACCCTTTCCATTGCCCCTGGATGTTCAAACAGCCAGTGACGAACCGTTTCAGTAGCAATCTCTGCAGCACGCTTATTAGGAAAGCGAAATACACCTGTCGAGATGCAACAGAACGCTACTGTCTTTAGATTATTCTCTAAGCACATATTGAGCGTGTTTATATAACAGTTCGCCAAATCTTGCTCGAGTTCAGGTGTGAGTGCAAACTGCACAATCGGCCCTACAACATGGATTACTTTCTTCGCTGGAAGATTGTATCCTTCTGTGAGCATCGGAATAGCAGTTGGTTGCTCGTAATCTGGTCCATGCTTCGCCCTCAGCTGATTCATCTGCCTATTACACTCTTCTCTAAGCTGTATACCCGCATAAGTATGGATACAGTTGTCTATGCACGTGTGCATAGGTATAAAACAACCTGAGAGTTTGCGGCATTGACGATTGCATCAACTGAGAGTCTAGTTATATCTCCTTGCCAAATAGACATTACGCCATTCAAACTCGGTATATCAGAAACTTCTACGATTCCCTGCTCTTTTCTTACACCTTTGAGATATTCATCCTGTATTCGCAGTACTAAGTCATCAATATGTCTAGGACTTCTGATATTCATCAGTGATCTGAGCATCCTTCTCTTGCCAACAGTATCTCTAGGTGTTTGCAAATTCTTATAATCTATAGAGTCAGCTTTAAATTCCTTAACTAGATAATCTAGTCTCTCGCTTTGTGTCATATTCTCTTTCATCGTTTCACCTTATATCAGTATTTCTATACAAAGTTACAATATATCTGAGCTAATCTGATTTAATTATGATTCAGTTACACGAACTAATATTGTTGCCTAAATAAACTTAAATCTTCTCTTTTAATATCTCCCCTCTAATATCTTCTACAACACTTGCAAGAGTAATCTGCTTCATCTCAAATTCCATAGCATGCTGAATTTTATGTAGCTTTTCATCAACAGCACGGTGAATATTTCTACCTACTGGACATTTTTCATTAGGTTTATCGTGAAAGCGGAAAATTCCTTCTTCTCCAGTGTTATCCACCGCTCTATAAATATCATAAAAAGTAATTTCGTCAAGCGACATTCTTATCCCACTCTTCCCTTGACTTACGTCAATGATGCTTGCGTCTTTAAGATTCCCCATTATATTTCGTACAATAACGGGATTTACACCAACACTTCCAGCAAGGAAATTGCTAGTTACTTTTTCTCGGTCTTTAAAATAATCTATGGCTGCAATGATATGTAATGCTATTGTAAATCTACTTGTTATCTTCATTGATTATTCTCGTCTTTCTTATAAATAAATTTATTACATGTTTATGGTAACACCTTGCTTTTAACTTGTCAATATTTATATTACAACTTTGTCTAGCATTTCCTCAATATTAAAAAAGCTCGTCACATCCAGTAACGGGTATAACGAGCTTAAAATTTGTTTGCTTATTTTCGAATAATTGGCATATTTTTTAAATGCCTTCAGCAGTTACTTCTCGAGAGTGGTTCCCTTTCTGAAGTTCTCACAAGATTTAAGATTCTTCATAAGTAGATAGTAGATAATTCCTGTAGGAATTGTTGCTGTAAAGAATGATAAATCAACCTTGTAAAGTCCGATTGCCGCACCAATTACAGTTGCGATGATAGCCGCCATGTTCACGCCTGCTTTAGTTCCATTTGGATCATAAAGATCATCAAGCTGCTCCTTAGTGAAGTTTCTCTCGTGAAGAATGAAATAATCCACGATTAGGATAGCGAAGATTG
>NZ_CALHTQ010000141.1 GCF_938039775.1 uncultured Mogibacterium sp.
CGTGCTCTTCATCATCGTGGTGATGGTGGTGCTCATGGCCGTGGTGGTGGCCGTGTCCACAGCACTCGTGCTCTTCATCATCGTGGTGATGGTGGTGCTCATGGCCGTGGTGGTGGCCGTGACCGCAGCACTCATGTTCTTCATCATGGTTGTGATGGTGGTGCTCATGGTCGTGGTGATGCTCTGCCTCGTGAGCTTCCTGCTCTCTATACGCCTCTTCTCTTAGTCTGTCAAGTTCAGCAGATAGAGTCTTTTTCTGCTCCATAATCTCTAAGATTTTAGCACCGTCAATTTCTTTCCAGTCTGTCGTCACTATGGATGCTTCCTTATTATGCTCACGGAGAAGTGCGATGCACTTATCGATATCTTCCTGTGACATTCCTGCAGTATGACTTAAAATAATTGAGCTAGCATGCTCTACCTGATTCTCGTAGAACTCTCCGAAGTTACTCATGTACATCTCGGCTTTAGTAGCATCAACGACTGTCGTAAATCCATTTAGCTCAATTTTGTCGTTCTTAAGATCCTGTACAGCAATAATTACATCTGAAAGCTTGCCAACTCCTGACGGTTCGATGAGGATTCTCTCCGGATTATACTTCTCAATTACTTCATTAAGAGCCTTTCCGAAATCGCCAACGAGAGTGCAGCAGATACAGCCTGCATTCATCTGATTAATCTCAATTCCAGTGTTCTGAAGAAATCCCTTATCTACTCCAATTTCACCAAATTCATTTTCGATGAGAACTATTTTGTCCGTGCCATACGCTTCCTCAATGAGCTTCCTAATCAGTGTTGTCTTGCCTGCCCCTAGGAATCCTGAGAAAATATCCACTTTAGTCATATGTCTAAATCCTTTCTATATATAAATAATTGATTTGTTTGCTCCTTAGTATGAGTTAACTAACTATACTAAAAGATTATATCATACTAAGTCTCATATTTTTGACACTGGTGTGTTAATTTGCGAAATCATTATTTCCATCGACCATTTACTTATGCGTCTTCTTCCACTCCTTGATGCTATTTAGACGCTCCTTAAACCTTGCCTCAACTCCCTGCTCCGTAGGCTTGTAGTATTCACGCCCAACTAACGAATCGGGCAGACACTGCATGGACGTAATTTTATCTTCATAATCATGAGCGTACTTATACCCCTTGCCGTACCCGAGGTCTTTCATGAGCGAAGTCGGTGCATTTCTAATATTAAGCGGAACTGGCTCTGCGATATGCTCCTGAGCATCATCCCTTGCTGCAAAATAAGCGACCTCCATAGCGTTAGACTTAGGAGCCAGTGCCATATAGATTACAGCTTCTGTAAGGTGAACAGAGCACTCAGGCATTCCTATAAAATGGCATGCCTGATAGGCCGCTATCGCTATCTCCAGCGCCCGAGGGTCTGCAAGTCCTACATCTTCTGATGCAAATCTAGCTACTCGCCTCGCCACATAGAGCGGATCTTCGCCAGCTTCGAGCATCCTCGCAAGCCAGTATACGGCTGCATCAGCATCCGAATTTCTCATTGACTTGTGAAGCGCTGATATGATGTTATAGTGCTCTTCACCATTCTTGTCATATAGTAGTGATTTCTTGGAGATACACTGCTCAAGTGTATCCATAGTTATATCTATCGTTCCGTCAGATTGTATGTCTCCATTGAGTACCACCATCTCAAGTGTGGTAAGTGAGCTTCTCGCATCACCGTTTGCGAACTCGGCAATCATATGAATCATATCGTCAGTGATATTAACCTTCTCATCGCCATAGCCTCGACGATCAGTAATTGCACGTTTAAGAAGATGCTCTATATCACTAGTTTCAAGATTCTTTAACACAAAAACCTTGCAGCGAGATAGTAAAGCGCCATTTACCTCAAATGACGGATTTTCTGTCGTCGCTCCAATCAGGGTTATGCTACCCTTCTCGACAAAAGGAAGAAAGGCATCCTGCTGAGCTTTGTTGAACCTATGAATCTCGTCGATAAATACTATCGTCTTCTCTCCAAATCTCGTATATCTATCAGCCTGCTGCATAACCGTGCGGATTTCCTTAATTCCGCTAGTTACAGCAGAAAAAGTTATGAAATTTGCTTTCGTTTTGCTAGCAATAATCTGCGCAAGTGTTGTCTTGCCAACTCCTGGAGGCCCCCAAAAAATCATTGATGGTACCTTATCTGACTCGATAAGCTTGCTGAGGATTTTGCCCTCGCCGACCAGATGCTGCTGACCTACAAACTCGCTGAGATCTCTTGGTCTCATGCGAGCAGCTAAAGGTTCATCTTTACTATTCTCATTTTCAAATATCGAAATTTGTTCCATTTAATTTCCTTTCATCATAACACTTTACAGACTATAGACATACATTCATAACCTAATAGTAGTTACTGCCCACTTAGCCACATGCACTCTGCACTTTCTTCTCTTTTTATCCGCTATTGTTCCGCCTTCTTATCCATCTTGAACTGATTGCGGAATTCTTCTGGGCTACTAGGAAGCTTCTTTATGTCGGATTTGTTATAAAGGAGATAATAATATACATCTTTTCTATATGATTTCTTATCCTCTGTTGGCGCTCCTAGTATGTATTGTCCATTTTTGAGCTTACATACAATATCCCCCACTGCACGAAAATCCTTCTCATAGTTTTTTTCTTTATAATAATTAATTAAGCCCTTATCTACAGATACAGCATTCTTAAATTCAGCTATACATCCTCTTGTTGGGTTTATAAGATAATTGCCGTTCTTACGCTTATATTTGCCAAAGTAGCATTCTATAACTGGAACACCTAAACTCCCATCTTCCCAATAACTATCCTGACTACGCCTGCTATCGTCATACATCAAAATATATGTTCCATCATCTTTAAATTCAACGTAATACCTTGATTGATCAGACTCTGGATACTCAAGTCCTGAACCACCTATATATACTATGTTTTTCTTAATCTCTGTAATTGGTTTAGGTTTAAAAAATGTTAGTTTTAGAACTACTGAAACTATAATCATAAAAACTATTAGACAAATTG
>NZ_CALHTQ010000142.1 GCF_938039775.1 uncultured Mogibacterium sp.
ATCTTGTGTAAAACTGCAAATTCATGAATGTAATGACGTTACCAATTATAATTTCTACGAGCTGAAATGAAGATTGTACATGTATAAAAACTCATAAATTTAAATCTTAATTTTTATTTAATAATTTCTTCTCCTTCATTTAAGGCGACTTAGTTAATATTGATAACAACAAGAGACTAATGGAGGTACGATATGGATATCATAGCAAAGATTAAAAATACTGCTATAGAATCACCAGAACGTTTAGTGTTCAGCTCCAGAGATGGGGAGATGACTTATGAGGAGCTATGGAAGAAGTCATCAGCACTTGCAAACTACATATCGAATAGACTAGTTGGAAATCGTGAACCGATTATGGTTTACGGACATAAGCATCCAGATATGCTCGTTGCTTTTCTAGCGTGTGTTAGATCTGGCCATGCATATTGTCCAGTAGATATCGGAAATCCGCCAGAGAGGGTAAGCGATATAGCAAAAGCAATAGATAACGAAATCGTAATCGTTACTCAGTATGATGAAACACTGAGCATAGATTCAAAGTATGAGGTAGTTGGCAGAGAACAACTTGAAAGCATCTTTTGCGAGACAGCTTCTTTTGAGGATAGAGAACCTGTATCAGGGGATGAAACATATTACATCATATTCACATCAGGAAGTACGGGAAAGCCTAAGGGAGTTAAGATTCCTGCAGATGCGCTAAATAACTATTTAAAGTGGTCAGTGACTCTTTCCGGAGGTATTCCGGAGGCTACGAGGTTCTTAAATCAGGCACCATTCTCGTTTGACCTATCAGTAATGGATCTATATACAGGACTTGCTACTGGTTCTACTATTGTTGCTTTAGACAAGGGGCTTCAGCAGGATATGCCGGAGATGCTAAAGTACATCGAAGCAGCTAATATCGAGTACTGGGTATCGACACCGTCATTCTCTGATATGTGTCTTGGGGAAGCTGACTTCAGTGCAGAGAAATTTGGAAGTATCAAGGCATTCCTATTCTGTGGAGAGGTTCTAACAAAGGATACAGCGAAGCAGCTTAGAGCTAGATTCCCTCAAGCTAAGGTTATCAACACATACGGTCCAACTGAATCGACAGTATGTGTGACTGAAATCGACATCACGGATGATGTTATAAATAAGGATGGAGCACTTCCGATAGGGCTTCCTAAGCCTGGAACTGAAATTAGAATCGATCCTGAAAATAGTGAGATGATAATTGTCGGAGATTCCGTAAGCTCGGGATACTATAACGACAAAGAGAGAACCGATAAAGTCTTCTTTATGGTTGAGGCTGGTTCACTTAGTGAAGACCCTAAGACGCTAATTAGAGCATATAGAACTGGTGATACAGGTCATTACGATGAATCAGGTATGCTGTTCTGTGATGGCAGAATTGACCACCAGGTTAAGCTCCATGGATACAGAATCGAATTAGGTGATATCGAATCAAATCTTACAAATATAGAAGGAGTAGCTGCTGCTGCAGTTATTCCAAAGAAACGCGAAGGTAAGGTAGAAAGCTTAACAGCATTCGTGGTAAGAGAAGGCAATATCATAGCTGATGATTACAGCGGCAGAAAGTACGTGCGTGAAGCACTTAAAGATTTCCTGCCAAGCTACATGGTTCCAAAGCGAGTTAAGTTTATCGACAAGATGCCGCTTACTAATAACGGCAAAGCAGATAGAAAGAAATTGGAGGAATTGGTATAGATGCAGCTCTTTACAGACAATAGCTTCTTTATATGGTTAGCGGGTCTGTCGATTCCTGCAATATATCTGGGTTGCAGGGAGAAGTCACTAAAATGGTACGGTATGTTCGTAACATTTGTGTTTATTTGGCTCTCTATGGGCAGCAACCTAATGGCCCTTTGCTACCTAGCACTGTTCACGGCAATAGAATATGCGATAGTTCGTATATATCTAGAGCTTAGAACTAAGAAGGGCAGAGTAACTTGGCAGTATAGGATATTCTTGCTAGCGAGCATAGCACCACTGACTATCTATAAACTGCTCAGTCTAACAGGTAACAAATATCATCTCTTTGCATTCCTGGGACTGTCATACATGACATTCAAGGCCGTGCAGATGGTAATCGAGATATATGATGGAGTTATCACTAGTTTCAAGACTTCTAACTTCATATATCTACTGCTATTCTTCCCAGCAATTACATCGGGGCCAATCGATAGAAGCAGAAGATTTGACGAAGATATAGATAAGACCATACCTAGAGGCGAATACCTAGAGATGCTCGGAGAAGGTATTTACAAGATACTGAAAGGTATGATGTACAAGATGGTAATTGCAGCATGCTTCTACACGGTCATGAATTACTTCGGAACGGGAGGAACATGGTACTCGATAGCAATTTACTTCTACCTGTACGGAATATATCTATTCTTCGATTTTGCAGGGTATAGCAACATGGCTATTGGTACCAGCTACATATTCGGAGTTAAAACTCCAGAGAACTTCAATGCTCCGTTCGTTAGTAAGGATATCAAGGAGTTCTGGAATCGCTGGCACATGACACTGTCATTCTGGTTTAGAGACTTCTTGTTCTCAAGAATCACTATGGCTCTCGTTAGAAGTCGTAAGGTCAAGAACAAGATGGCAATCGCTTCCATAGCCTTTATGATAAATATGTTTGTCATGGGTGTATGGCATGGACTTGCAAGCAATTATATTATTTACGGTCTATATCACGGCATTCTGCTATCCGTATGTGAGGTATTCCAGAAGAAGTCGAAATTCTACAAGGCTCATAAAAAGGATAAGTGGTTTA
>NZ_CALHTQ010000143.1 GCF_938039775.1 uncultured Mogibacterium sp.
CTCTAGTCGCTCGCCCAGACCGACAAAATATGTTGTATGGCTACTTGAGATATCCCCACCTCTTATAGAGTGGAAAGCAATCTCTCCATGCTCACGAGGACATCTACCTTTTCTGCCATATCTATCCACGTCACTAAGCGATTCTTCTCTAGTTTTAGCTACGAGCTCACCGATTTCCTTAGCAGTGCCACTAGGTGAGTCAAGCTTAGTACCGTCGTGCATGTCGAGGATTTCAACATCTACATCACCAGCCAATTTCGTAGCATCTTCGATTAGTTTATACATAACATTTACGAGTCTTGATGTATTAGCTGCAAGCATTACAGGGATTATTTTACCTGCTTCTTCAAATTCAGCCCTCTGTTCTGGACTGAAACCAGTAGTTCCGCAGATTAGTGCTTTCTTGTGTTTCTTTGCTGCTTCGAGTGTAATCATCGCCTGCTCGACAGTGGCAAAATCGATGATTACATCACATTTGTCTATGAGCTCTTCGATATCTGAAACTACAGGCACACCAAGAACTCTGCCAACCATAGCAACTTCTCCGATGTCCTTACCGATGTAATCTCTGTCAGAAGGAGCAACGCCGCCTACAAGTGAAATGTCTTCGCGGTCTGCTGCAATCGCAGTAATCAGGCGGCCCATCTTGCCGCGCGGACCTACAACTAGAAGTTTCACAATAATACCTCCAATTAATAACATCAATTCCTTAATAATAATTTCAATATAATATGTGAGTTATCTATCTAGCTCGTTCTCGAAGCTGAGCACGAGATTCTTCTCCCTTGGCGTAAGCCTACGCATTTTGATTCCCGCCATGCCGAGAATTCTCTTAGATGCTAGGGTAGACTTTTCATTAGCATACTTATCGTTTAGATATACAACTTCCTTAATCCCAGACTGAATGATTGCCTTAGCACATTCGTTGCACGGAAATAGACCAACATATATTGTTGCGCCCCTAAGTGACTTGCCACCTGAGTTAAGTATTGCGTTAAGCTCAGCATGAACCACATATGGATATTTTGTATCCTCACCGGTTCTATCCCACGGCAAATCGTCATCTGAGCATCCTACAGGGAATCCGTTGTAGCCTGTGGAAAGAATCACATTGTTGTTATCGACAATGCACGCCCCAACCTGCGTGTTAGGATCCTTGCTACGCTTTGCAGCAAGTAGGGAAACTCCCATGAAATATTCATCCCATGATATATAATCTTGTCTTTTCATATTGCGTCCTCGTTAATATAGTATCTATTATGTATTTTATACTAAGGCGTATGGTGTATCAACCATTCTATGCTTCCTTGAATTATTGTGCTGAACCCTTTTATAGGGTATAATATTAAGAAGTATTGCCTAGAAGGAGACGTTTAATGACGAGCAACAGCGGAGCGTTGTCAAACACATATAAATACTTAGTGAAAGTGGTTCTAATCATCGTAGTCATGAGCTTTAGCCAAGGATTGTTCCTAGCTGAGTCTTTTGGTGTGGCTAAGGAAAACAGCTATGAGATTAATAACTACGATTTTAAAGCGGTTGTTAAGAAGAACCACAACTATGAGGTTACTAAGCAGATAACTGTAAATCTTCCAAATAATCTTTCGGAGCTTACATTTGATGTACCTGCAGGGAACTACATGATAAGCGATGTAGATGTTAAGGGTACTGATTTTTCTTTGGATAAAAATGGTTCAAAGTACAACATCATAATCAAAGATAAAAATAAACTCAAGAAGGGTAGCCACACTTTTTATATCACCTATGTCGTAAAGGAATTTGCGGATAAGAATAAGAACTATGACTTATTCTATTTGACTGCACTATCGCCCGACTGGGAGGTTCCAATCCAGAATTTCAAGTTTACCCTTGTACTGCCTGATGACTTTCCTTGGGACGACCTTCAGTATTACGCTGGTCAGTTCGGGTCACAGGATGTATCGAATAAAATGTCCTACTCGATAGATGGGAATACCATAACGATGAGTGGATCTCTTATCCCTTCGGACTTCGGTATCACATTCAAGGCAGAGCTTCCAAATGGATATTGGAAGAATCCACTCAATAATGAATGGACAATCGGATTTTGTGGAGTGCTATTTATGGCAGCAACTGCTTTGACACTAGTTCTATGGTTGGCAGGCGGAAGGGATCCTAAATTCAAGAAAAAGGTTCTTGCAGATCCTATCGACGGAATATCAACTGCGGACGTAGCATATGTATTTAACGGACAGCTCTCAATTAGAGATATAGTGCCGCTTATTGTTAGACTTGGAATGGCTGGTTGTCTTAAGATTGTTGAGTACGCTCCAAAGAAGTATAAGCTAGTTAAGCTCAAGGCACCTTCAATCGATGAAGATCGCTATATTCGTTCAATATATGCAGAGATTTTTGAAGATGTATATGAGGGAAGAGCTATCGAGATGGAAGATATCGGAGCTAAGCTCAAGAGGATTCTACACGATGTAGAGAGCAGTGTTGCCAGTGGTTATAACTCTCGAGAGATGAGGGCAAGTACGACTATATCGAAATTGTTCAGATGCGTGGGAATTATTGCTATTTCACTTGCAGTTGCGGCGGTTCCAGTACTTACTTCCATGTACGTATACGAAGAGGATATAAAATACGGGCTGTCAGCTGGACTTTTCGTATTTTCTATGTGCGTTCTGTCAATTATCGCTAGACGCTTTGATCTAAGGTACGATATGGACTGGAATCACTTCAAGGCATCTATCAGTATGTACTCTTTTCTTTATGCCGCAGAGCTGATTTATGTAGGATATCTGGTTTACAAGTGTAACAAATCGCTAATTATCCCGTTGCTTATATTAGTGACTGGAGCGATTGGAGCAATTATGACTTGCCTTATGTCAGCGAGAGCACGTGAAAATGCCCGTCTTGCAAATAGAATGTTGGGTATTCGTAACTTTATCGAAGAAGCGAAGCCTAGAGATATCTTGGTAATGCAACAGTCAAATCCCGAATATTTCTATAAGATGTTACCTTATGCTATGCAATTCTCACAGTATGAGATATGGGCGCAGAAATTTAGAGGCTTTAAGGTTTCGGCACCAGAATGGTTTGAAATTGTTACTGAGGGACGTACGTCTACAGCTAACGTTTCGAGTGGTGATGTCGAGACTTTGGCAAGAGAGCTTCACCAATTTGAAAGAACGATAGAAAGCGTTTACTACGTGATAAACCGCAGAAGGAGATTTTTCCTCAGTTCAGGTAGATAAATATTGTATAGCCAGTTAGAAGGGATAACGATGGGAGAAAAAAATAAAATAATTAATATCGCTGTAATTGCACACGTTGATGCAGGTAAATCTACACTAGTAGATGCTTTGCTAGCACAATCTCACGTTTTTAGAGATAATGAAGAGGTTGTAGAGTGTGTAATGGATAGTGATGCAATCGAGAGAGAACGAGGAATTACTATATATTCTAAGAACTGCTCGATAATGTATAAGGACTACAAGATTAATATCGTAGATACGCCAGGACACGCTGATTTCAGCTCTGAAGTTGAGCGTATCATGAAGACGGTTGATACAGTAATTCTGCTAGTTGATTCTAGTGAAGGTCCAATGCCTCAGACTAGATTCGTACTCAATAAGTCGCTCGAACAAGGACTAAATCCTATACTATTTATCAACAAGATAGATAAGAAGGATGCTAGAATAGATGAGGTTGTGGACGAGGTATATGAGCTTTTCATGGACCTCGAGGCGAATGATGAGCAGCTAGACTTCCCAATTATGTATGGTATTGCCAGACAGGGAATAGCTGTAAGCGACCCAAGTGAGGTTGCTGACATCATGGTCGATGATGGTACAACCAAGATCAAGAAGAGTCCTAAGGGATATGGTGACTTCAATATAGAGCCACTGCTTGATAAGATTGTTGAACACTGCGATACTTATCCTGATCTTAGAGAAGAGCCACTACAGCTACAGATTTCATCACTTGCTTACGATGATTATATTGGTAGACTTGGAATCGGAAGAATTACAAGAGGTACTCTCAAGGCGGCGCAGCAGGTTGTAGTCATGAAAGACGAGGAAGAGTCGTATAATGCCAAGATAAATCAGATATTTGTATATAGAGGTCTTCAGAGAATGTCCGTTGAAGAGGCAGAGTGTGGAGACATCGTCGTTGTATCGGGCATTTCCGATATCTCTATAGGCGAGACTATATGTGACCCAGCACACCCTGAATCTCTAGGAAATATAAGTATAGAAGAACCAACTCTATCGATGAACTTTATGGTTAACTCTTCGCCATTTGCCGGCAAAGTGGGTAAATATGTAACGAGCAGACACATCAAAGAGCGACTGGAGAAGGAGCTCGAGGTTAACGTTGGTCTTGTGGTAGAGCCTACGGATTCAACTGATGCATTCAAGGTGTCAGGAAGAGGTGAGCTCCACCTGTCAATTCTTATTGAAAATATGCGCCGTGAAGGCTATGAACTAGCTGTATCAAAGCCTGAGGTAGTAACTAAACGTGGAGATAATGGAGAGGTTCTAGAGCCTGTTGAAGAGGTTGTTGTGAGTGTTCCAGATGAATACTCTGGTTCGGTTATTTCCAAACTCAATATTCGTAAGGGTATGATGAAACAGATGATGAGTGAAGGAAATGGATATTCCAAAATCGAATATTCAGTTCCAACTCGTGGACTCATGGGCTATAGAAGTGAGTTTATCAATGATACTCATGGCGAAGGAACTATGGTTAGACGTTTTGAGGGGTTCGAACCTTGGAAGGGTGAGATTCCAGAGCGTACTAACGGAGTAGCGGTATCCCAGGAAGAGGGAAACTGCACACCATATGCGATATTTAACATTCAGGAGCGTGTCCAGATGTTCGTAGAGCCTGGAACTCACGTTTATGAAGGTATGATAGTAGGAATGAACTCTAGAGGCGAAGACATGGTTGTAAACCCAAGTAAAGCCAAGAGGGTTTCTAACATGCGTGCGGCAGGAAGTGATGATACAATCAAGCTGACACCGCCAAGAACATTTACCCTAGAAGAAGCGCTCGAATTCATTAATGGGGACGAGCTTGTAGAAGTAACTCCTGATGACATCAGACTTCGCAAGAAACTCCTAAAAGAAATTGAGCGACGCAAAGCGGGTAACAAAAATAAATAGTCATGTTATCACGTTCGAAAGTATTTATACTAAGGACATGATTAAAATATTGAGGTAACGAAAGGAGAAATTGGTAACATGAAGATTCTTGTAATCAACCCTGGTGCAACATCCACAAAGATTGCGGTATACGAAAATGATCAGGAGCTTATGCGCGTAGGTATTGACCACGATGCTGCTGAGATGGATAAGTATGCAAATATTGTAGATCAGATGCCATTCCGTCGCGACGTAATTATGAAGACTATCGAGGAGAAAGGCTACAAGCTCGAAGACTTCGATGCAGTTTGCGGTCGTGGAGGACTATTTAAGCACATTCCATCTGGAACTTACATCGTAAATGATGCAGTTATCAGAGATATTAAGAACCCACCTTACGGCGAGCACGCTGCAAACCTCGGAGCATATATTTCCAAGGAGCTTGCAGACAAAGTTGGAATCCCAGCTTTCTTCGTAGACCCTGTTTGCGTAGATGAGCTAGATGACATTGCTAGATACACTGGACTAAAGGGTATGGAGAGACAAAGCTTCTTCCACGCTCTTAACCAGAAGTCTGTTGCTAGAAAGGCAGCAAAGGAAATCGGAAAGCCATATGAGGAGCTAAACCTAATCGTTGCCCACCTCGGTGGTGGAGTATCTGTTGCAGCTCACAAGAAGGGTAGAGTTGTAGACGTATTCAATGTAAAGGACGAAGGTTCAATGGGTATGGATAGAGGTGGTTCTCTTCCTGCAAATGCTCTAGTTAACCTATGCTTCTCTGGAAAGACTAAGGCTGAAGTCAAGAAAATCATCGGTCACGAGGCTGGTGTATTCTCTTACACAGGAACAAAGGATTTCCGTACAGTAGAAGACAAGGCGTTTGATGAGGGTGATCAGGAGTGCCTAGGTGCATTCAGAGCTATCGCATATCAGCTATCAAAGGATATCGGTGCGATGTCAGCAGTTCTTCGCTCTGATGTAGACGCAATCGTTTACACTGGTGGAATGGCTTACAGTGATAAATTCTGCGAAGATATCACTTCTTACGTAGGAAAGATTGCTCCAGTTCTAAGATTCCCTGGTGAGGAAGAGATGAAGTCCCTTGCTGAGGGAGCTATCAGAGCTCTTGAGACAAAGGAATATAAGATTTACGAATAGTAAAATCTCAATCGATTTTCAAGCTGAATCGAAAAAGATAAAAGCGGACGGTATTACCGTCCGCTTTGTCGTTATAGCTTTGACTTCATAATATCTAGAATCGTCTCCTCGGTCTTGACCATACCAGGAGAGGCGATTAAGCCCATGTTGTGCATCGTCTCTTCGGGGGTAGATCCATTAATGCCATGTAGATTCTCTATACAGATGCCAGCCATCGCGAAGTCTTTTGAGCGAAAAGCCGTATCCACAGCAGAAACACCCTTCATAACGCAGCCGTGATTTCCGCCATCGCAGATCATTCCAGTTATGCTACTAGCCATGTTATTAAGACATCTGTACATTGCATCAGTATCACCTCCGTCAAGATAAACGAGAGCAGTAGCCATGCCGCTACCAGCAGCAATAGCGCATCCGCAAAATGCAGATAGTTTGCCAGAGTACTCCTTTATATACGTACATACTAGATAGCTAAGAGCGGTTGCTCGGATAAGCTTCTCTTCTTTGATGTTATGGATTTTACAGTATCCATATAGCGGAAGTGTGGCGATAATTCCATGTGCGCCAGATCCCGTAATACTCATCGCAGGAGCGTCGAGGCCGAGCACTCTCGCTTCGATAGTTGCGTTGCAGAGTAAGTTCGCGGTATTTACATCATTGTCACTGATCGTTTTGTTTCCGTTAATAGCATAAAGTGATTTCGCAAAAGTCGTGCGGTCGCTATCCATAGATATTTTGTAAAGATCCAAATTTACCTTGTAAGCATCTTTTATAAACTCTACATCTTCGTAGGGGACTTCATTTACAAGGTTCACAAAGTCTTGGAGGGTATACTTGTGAATTATCGGTGGCTCAGTTGATTCAGACTGCTCATCAGTAGGAGAATCACTGCCTTGTATGATCTCTCCATTGTGCTTTATACACGTAATGTTGGTGTGACTATCCCAGATAATGACTTCTACAGATTCTTCGCCACAGCGAGCAACTGCTTCTATATGTATGCGGCTACTCACTTCCGATAGCATAACTTTAATGCGACCATCAGAAATCATCTTCTCGGCAGCTTCATTATCTGCAGGAGTAACCGAAGAAAGGCACTCGAGGCCCATAGAAGGGTCGGCAGCGATTGCACCTAGTGCTGCGGCATATAGATTGCCTAGGTGAGGGCTGCTTGGTATGCCGCAGGTAAAAGCATTCTTGTATATACCACTATTAAGCCTAAGTTCGATGCTTTCTGTATCCTTATCAAGGTACGAGCAAGCTGTGGAAACGGCAAAAGCGATAGCCCCAGGCTCAGTAACGCCTAGTGCAGGCTTCATATCAGATTTTAATAGTTCTATAAGCTCGTGCATATGAGACTCCTTTCTATTTATATTAAAATAATACCATACACGTGAATATAATAACGACTTGCGTTTAGATTCTGTTTATGTTAATCTAATTAGGCACGATTTAACAAGAGTGCGATAGACGCGTGTGGAGGATTGACCGAGTGGCTAAGGAGCCTGATTGGAAATCAGGTAAGGCGTAACAGCCCCGTGGGTTCGAGTCCCATGTCCTCCGCCAAAAGAACCTTGCAATTTCAACGGTTGCAAGGTTCTTTTTATTTATTTCGTGACTTTTTCGTGACTATTTTTGATGTTTTTAAACATATCATCAAAGTTATTTGCGACAGATTGTCCTATATAGTTTTCATCTTTGAATAGGTGAATATAGATATTAAGTGTAGTTGATTTATTAGAGTGACACATTAAACGTGACAAGGTGACTAAATCAGTACCCTCACTTGCCACGATAGACGTATATGTGTGCCGTAACTGATGATAGTTTATATGTTCTATTCCTATTCTTTGAACATACTTTGTTAGCCTCTTATTGACTGCTTGTGGCGATAGTGGTGATCCATCTTCTGACCTTATAAGATATTTGCTATTTATCCATGCTGCACCTAGACATTTCTTTTCGTTTGCGTGATATTCCCTTAAATCAGATATATCTTGCTGAACGAAACCGGGAACAGAACAGTATCGTTTGCCTGATGATGTTTTTGGTTCTTTGATAAAGTCCGTTCCGTCTTTCGAGCGGTAGCGCGCCTTATCTATTAGTATTCTGTTTCCGATAGGAGCGTCCTCAATTGCAAGAACCTCACCATGCCTTAAAGAACAAAATAGGGCTAGTTCAAACAGGACTTTACTATCTTTTGGTAGAGTGTCTAGGTTGTTTATAAATACGGCTAATTCTGATGGGGTGAGTATTCGATTAGATTTTCTTGTGTTGTTTGGAACAATAACGTCATGGCAAGGATTAGAGGGGAGAATATCCCATAATACAGCAATGGAACAACAACGTGATAGAACAGAATATGTTGACCTTATAGTTTTAGGAGAATACTTGTGTTTTATTCCGTTTGAGCGAGTATCTGTTTCAGCTAGCTTGTCAATCCATTGTTGTATGAATCTAGGAGATAGCTCACCTACGTTTATATCGTTCATAGTGTCAAATATTCGCTTTTTACAGGCACTATATCCGTCATGGTATTAGGAATTATATTATCCCATACAGCCGACATAAGGATATATGGAGTATATTCGCTAGAGCCATTTGCTAGTTATTTCTTGCTCCCACGATTGAGCCATTTTCACGGTTTCTTTTTCTTTGTGGTGGTAAAGGTTTTCGTATGTCTTTACCGCTTTCCGTTTATGGTTTGTGAGAGCGTTACACAAAACTTGTTTTTGCCGACTTGTTCTATATACATAATATATACACCTATCTAGCCTTTATAAACTCACCATAACGTATCATGTCGTTTAGCTGTTCATCGTCCATATCCTTTAATACCATTAACATTTCATAGAACAGTTCTTTACTTGTAATCGTTGCTTTTGTATCCTTGTTTGAACTCTTTTCCCTTTGTGAGCATGGGGAAGAATAGTCGTTATTAATTGTGTATGTATTGTTTGACTCGCTTGAATCAGAACCTATGTTATTAGATATAGTACCGCTGTTATTTCTCATATCCATATCAACATTAATCTCATCTTCCCACCCCATAAGATATGAGGGCGATACGTTAAGCGCGTCTGCAAATAGCTGCACTTTATTAAGCGTTAGTTTTGAACTATTCTCTATTCTTGAAATCGAGGATTTATCAGAATAACCAAGCCTGCGTGCTAATTCATCTTGTGTAATGTTCAACTCAACTCTACGATTTTTAATTCTATCTCCAATCTTCATGACAAATCCCCTTTCGCAGTACAGTAATTTATCTATATTACCAATATTGTCAGATGTATTACCGCTGTTATTTTTCATATCCATATCAACATTGATTTCATCTTCCCAACCCATAAGGTATGAGGGCGATACATTAAGTGCGTCTGCCAAACTTGCAATCTTGTCGCGTCTCATGTTAGCTATTTGACCTGTTTCCCATTTTCTAACTGTGCTTTTGCCGACACCAACCTTTAAACCTAATTCCTCTAGTGTCATTCCTTGTCTCATACGTAAAAATTTGATTTTTTCGCCAATTTCCATAATATCTGCCCCTTTGTTAACTAGCTTTAACGTGGATGTATAATATCAATATTAATGAACAAAATCAACAAGGAGTGGGACGAGAAGCCACGGGTTCCCGTGTCTGATAAAATGATTAGAATCGTTGATTTTTCAATGATTATTTTAGATTTATGTGCAAGTTATACATGCTTATAAAGCAAGTAGAGTGCAGAATATCAAATAAAAACCAGATGCCCACCTCGCGTAGGGGAAGCACGCACCTGGTTATATCCATCTTTGAAAGATGGTATCCTAATTAAATAATAAATATAACAAACCGTCAATAGAATACCTTAGGTTATACTATTAGTACATTAATACTGCTGAATTATTTATAGACAATTATCGATGCCTATTATTGTATGATATAATACAGAAAAATTTTATTTAAGTATGAAAGAAATCGAATTAACTAAATCAAGTTCAAATGGTATCAAACGAATTCCTAGTTTAAAAGTGTTCTAGGAAATCGCTAATACAATTGAATTTGTATTCTGTTCAATTTAAAGGAGAAAACATGTTTACTTTTAACCATTTTAACTTCAACGTTTTAGATTTAGATCGTAGCCTTGAGTTTTACGATAAGG
This sequence comes from uncultured Mogibacterium sp., assembly GCF_938039775.1. The sequence continues at coordinate 10,430 of NZ_CALHTQ010000143.1, forward strand.
CGCTTGGACTAAAGCCAGTTAGAGAAAACCATGGCGACAACTTTACTTTAGTTTATCTTGGTGACGGTAAAACCGATTTTCAGCTGGAACTCACGTATTTACACGACCGCAAGGAGCCATATGAACTAGGAGAACTCGAGTATCATCTTGCAATGACTACTGATGACATCGAAGCTTCTGTTAAACTTCATGAGGAGTTAGATTGCATTGTCTTTGTTAATGAGGGGATGGGGATATATTTTATCGAAGATCCAGACGGATACTGGATTGAGATTATTCCGACAAAATAATAGGCAATCTTCTTAAATATTACACAGATTAAGTTAATTCTAAAGTCAATATTAAAAAGAGATTAAATGAGGAGGAATTGTGGCAGAATCAATTCCTATTAGAGAGCCGCATCTTGAAGATGCGGAAAGAATAGTTAGCTTTTATAATTTTGTAGGAGGGGAAACAACCTTCTTGAGTTTTGAGAAAGATGAGTATCCCCTTAATGTGGATGAACAAAAGGAGTCTATTACTTCAATAAAGAATCACCCTGCATGTATCATGTTTCTGGCAATGGATGGTGAAGAAATTGCAGGAATTGGAACCATTCATTCTGGAAATAAAGTAAAGTCCAGACATCAAGGTGAATTGGGGATTGTAGTAGCAAAGAAATATCAGGGTAAGGGAATTGATAAAGAGCTTATGAATAAACTGATTGATTTTTGCCGTAACAACGGAGTTACAACAAGAATTCAGTTAGATACTAGATGTGACAATGATGTTGCTGTTAAGCTTTAGGAAAAACTAGGTTTTGAGATAGAAGGGAAATTACCTAATACAACTTTGATTGATGGTACACATTATGATCTTTATGTTATGGGCTTGATGCTGTAATATGATATGACAAAATCAATTTAATAATAACTGTGTTACTTTAAACAATTATCAAGGGCTTCTTTTGAGTCCTTTTTTATTTAAGGAGAAAAATAATATTGATATAAGTAAAAAGACACGAGATGAGAAAGTAAGATATGATACCATTTTGCACATAATAAAAACAATTCACATCGAACTCCCATCTATACGATATAATCATGCAAAAGGTTAATAGGGTGGGGATATGAAGTACACGATCGGAGAAGTAGCTAATTTCTTGCACTTATCCAGAGATATGATTCGCTACTATGAGAAGAGAGGCGTGATTGTCTCGGAGCGCAATGAAAGCAATAATTACCGCACCTATGACAATATGGCGGTTTTTGAGTTACTTGATACAATTCAGCACAAAAATCTTAATCTGAGCATTAGAGAAATCGAGTCGATGCGGCATGGTGATTATGAACACAATATGTCATGTTATCTGGATAGATATTATGATGAACTTAAGAGCGAAATAAGTTTTGGCACCACGCTACTAAAGCGCATAGAAGAACTCAAATCTAGGTATAAAACGAGCGATCAGAACATCGGTAGCTATTGGATAAAGAGTGTGCCTGGTCGCTATAGATACCACGTTGTAGATAGTATTAGAGGGGAATTTGGTGCTATAGAACTTGAAGCATCAATCAGTGATGTATTGTTCTCAGATTACGTAAACCCTTTTGTGGATTATGGTTTTACTTCAATCGATGATACGGAGTCGTGGCATGCGGTTATATCAGAATCATACACAGAGGAACTATCCATAGATTTGCCTCATGGATACGAGTATGAACCAGAGGGAACGTACCTGTGTTCTCTTGTAAATATTGGTTCTGTAAAAAAGTTTGATATGTCGGCAATCGATATGTTCCGTAAGGATGTCAGTGAAAACTATAGTGAAATGGTTACGATTAATCCGGTAAGGGGTATCATAGCTAGCAGGATCAAAAAAGCCGGAGAACTACATGTGATAATGGAACTTCAGATAAAGATTGGCTAATGAAAAGTAGATAGCATTTGTATGAATGAACCTTGGAGTAAATCCAAGGTTTTTGTATGCAAAATTATTCAAATGAGCTCTATATATTTTTATGATATATCAAATCTAAAAACGCTATAAATCATAAGTATTTTATAAAAAAAAAGAAAATAA
>NZ_CALHTQ010000144.1 GCF_938039775.1 uncultured Mogibacterium sp.
AATGACAGAAGAGCTCCACATTCAGTTCATAATCCTTGAGACTAATCTTGGATACCAGAGAAAACCTCTCAAGGCAGACGGAGAGCCAGTGGCAACATTTGCCATCCAGGAAGGCGAAAAGGTTGTTGCAGCATACGAGTATTGCAACATCCACGGCTTCTGGGTTAACGAGTTAAACTAATATTATATATTTTTTAGGGGTATACCACCAAATAGTCTGCCTCAGGAGCTTTGTCCTGGTTGATACAGATTGATTAAAATAATTGGGTGCAAATTTCCTAGAAAAGCATAAGCGGAAGGCAGACGCCTTCCGCTTATTTAATTCCTATACTTTAATTTGTTCTTCTATAAGTCTTTAGTATGTCTCTAGCCTGGTGGCCAAGTCATCTTTCTACGTCCGAGAATATGGATGTGTAGATGGCGAACAGTCTGCTGTCCGTCCTCTCCGGTGTTAATAACAGTCCTGAAACCATTATCCAAACCTTCCTGAGCTGCGATATCCTTAATCTTGAGCATCATGTGACCCATTAGGTCTCTATCCTCATCTACTAAATCATTAAGCGATGCAACGTGCTTCTTAGGAACCATCAGAACATGTACAGGTGCCTCTGGAGCAGCGTCACGGAAAACCGAAATTAGGTCATCCTCGTAAACCATGTCAGTAGGTATCTCACCTTTTGCAAGCTTGCAGAAGATGCAATCTTCCATATGACTCCTCCTTTCTAGACCACTTCAGCTAAGCAGCCTTCCTTATAGTTAGCGACGAGCCTGACCTCCGTGAACTCTCCTGAGGTCAACTTTCGCTCCTTATCCTTAATATACACCTTTATATAGTTAGATGTATATCCTGTAGCATAATCTTCTTCAAAAGTCTCTACGAGCACTCTGTGTACCGCATCAAAGTTTCGCTTCTGAAATTCTTGCGCAACGCGTTCTGCTCTGTCAATTAACTCATTCACACGAATCGTCTTGTCGGCAGGAGAAACAGTCTCCTTATATTTTGCTGCTACTGTACCTCTTCGCGGGGAGAATTTAAAAGCATGAACCCTACCAAATGAAGCTTTGTCAACTACATCAAGAGTGTCTGCAAAATCTTCCTCTGTCTCTCCAGGAAAGCCGACGATTATATCAGTAGTGATTCCATAAAGAGGATCTACACTGCGTATAGCCTCGATGATTGCCAAGTATTCATCCCTTGTATATCTTCGCTTCATACCTTTTAAAATATCGTTGCTACCACTCTGTATCGATAGATGCAGGTGTCTACACAATCTCTTATATTTGATGATTCGCTCGACATGTTCCTTGTCTACGACGTTGGGTTCCAGTGAACTCAATCTTACTCTGAAGTCCCCGTCTAGTTCATCGAGCCTCTTCAGCACAGCTTCAATTCCAGAAAGCTCTTCTTCGTCAGCATGCCGCTCAAACGTGAAGCCTTCCTCACTACCATAGAGAGCCGTATTGATGCCAGTGAGAACAATTTCCTTATATCCTCTATCAACTAGTGCCTTTGCTTCCGCAATGATTTCTTCTATTCCTCTGCTTCTAACAGTGCCTCTCGCATATGGAATCTTGCAGTAAGAACAGAAACGGTTACAGCCCTCTTCAATCTTGATATAAGCCCTTTGCATCTGCGACTCGCTCGATATTACAATCCCTGTCTCCTCGTAGCCAACTAGCTCGCTAAAAGGTAAGACCCTGGTCGCCTTCTCAGAATCCTTACCGGCATCTTTAATCTCTATAGCCTTCATAACCTCATCGCAAATAGTCGACTTAAGATTATTTCCGATAACTATATCTACATCAGGCATCGCTTCGAGTTCCTCGCTAGCAGTCTGGGCATAACACCCCGTGACAACCATCACAGAGTCTGGACTCAGCTTTTTCATTCGTCTTATATATTTTCTAGACTTGCTATCAGCAACGCTCGTTACTGTGCAAGTATTGATTACATAGGCATCTGCAGCATCATCTTCGCCAACAATTTCAGCGCCACGAGACATGAACTCTTCCTTCATAGCTTCAGTCTCATATTGATTAACCTTGCAACCAAGTGTATGAAAAGCAACCTTCATATCTGTTACCGTCCTTTACAATGATGGGTTAAAGTCTAACACACCTCTTTATAGCGGTCAACGAGGCCAAAGCTAGGAATGAAGCTATAAACAAGCCTATATATACATATAAAAGTGATCCATCTCCAGTTCTAGGAACCGATGGCGGCGCAACTCTAATAGTTTGGTCACGATTATTTATATCATCGTGAGTTGCTATTAGCTTCCCCTTATCATCATAGACTTTTTCGTATGCGACGAGCTCTTTTCCAGCAATCTTGGATGTATTTAGTTTAAACTCTACTGATGTTGTTCCGTTTCCTTCACTCTTAAATGTAGCACTTCCTGCAACTGGCTTTCCGTCCTCCTCATATGGTTTCCCTGTTTTCTTGTCCATCAATACACCCTTTACTGTGTAGTTGCGTCCCGTAATTAAGTTTTTGTACTTTACAGCATCAGTTAGCGAAACACTTTTCGCCTTCGATACTACTTTAGTTCCTCCCTTTCCTGTCATACTCGTTCCAATGCTAGGATAATAGATAGACTGTGCTGAATCATTAATATCAGTGTGAACTGCTATAGGTACGTTTTTGTATGTTAGGGTTTCAAATACGACTGTTATCTTATCTTGACGTAGAGCCGAGTCATATCTGAATTCTAGTTCAATTTCTCCATCTGCTTTCTCAGCGACAAATTCCTTTTCAGCACTGATTTCTTTATCTTCTCTATCAAGTATAGGTTTGTTCTTCTCCTTGTCCATTAAAACGCCTGTAACCTTATACTTCTTACCGATGATAAGATTCTTGTACCTAACCTTATCGACAATTATCTCTTCTTTGTTCGGTGCCCCTATGTTAGTTCCTGATTCTACTGAGTGAGCCTGTGTTTTTATCTCTGGATGACGAAGCGTCTGATTTACATCGTTTATATCTCTGTGGCTTGCGATTTCTTTACCTTTATGCTTTAGTGTCTCGAATACCACAGTGTCTTTCCCTGCTAGTTTAGTCGTATCAAAGCTGAATTCTAGCTCAATCTGTCCAGTTGCAATGCTGTCAGCAATTGTAGCGTTCTGGGCAGTGACTGTAAACTCCTTCTCCGAGGTTACCTTGTTTCCTCCTTGTTCTATTGGCTTACCTGTACTCTTATCCATTAGTACGCCTTCAAGCGTGTAGGTTTCACCTTCATACAGGTTAGAGAAACTAACTATGTCTTTGACCTTAGTCTTCTTTCCATACATAGCTAGAGATTCCTCTGTCGAAATGTCCATTGCTTTCGTACCGATTTTAGGGACAGCAGGATTATTTACATGAGAAGATGGGAGTCCAGAGTTGAAATATACAGCAGTCCCAGATCCATCGCCATCAATTTTCTTTGTATATACAGTTTTATCCAATAGATATCCCGCTGGAGCTTTTGTCTCACGGATTGTTACGGTTCCACGTGGCAGCACAGAATCGCCCTGTTCAGTAACGAACAAAGGATCACTGCCTTTTACAAGGTTCTTATCCCTAAGTTCTGCGGTGTATTTACCTAACTCATCTTTCGTAGTTCTTAGTTTCCAAGTACGTACGGCCTTAGCATTTTCAACTGGTCCAATAGTATCATAATACTTGACTTCGAACTCCGCCCCGGTCATATCGCTAGGATTCATGTAGCTATCTCCACTAGACTTCTTCTCTAGAAATATCTTGACTGGTGCAAATACTGGCGAGTCATATGACTGAACTGTGCTCGTAGTTTCCGCCTTGCTCTCGACCTTGTAAACAGTCTTATCAAGCTCATATCCAACAGGTGCTACAGTCTCCTTGACTGTGTATTCCCCTGGTTTAACTTCCAAAGTTCCAGTTCTCCCCTTATCATCTGTTGTTAGATTTCCGACTGCCTTGCCCGACTCATCATATACAGTATACACTGCACCCGCTAGAGAGTATGTTCCCTTACACTCTCCTGTAATCTTGATGTTATTGCCTATAGACTTAACTACTTCAATCTTTCCATATGGTTTTAAGCCCCATGCAAGCATCATCTGCGATCCATTCGTAGGATAAGCCAGATACGAATGAAAATTTTCAGGAATCTTGCCTTTGAAGCTCTTTGCATCCTGCATCATTCGATTAATCAGAGCCCTTGAATTTACCCTCTCATATGCTGGTCTTCCATTAACTCTTCTAGCCGCACATACAAGCGCAAAGTAATACTCCTGCGCGTTATAGTTGTTCTTCTGCCACTTGTCTGTACTTGCAAGATATGCGAATTTTGCAAATAGCGAATCTGATGCCTGCTTAGCAAGTGTCACAGCTTGTCCGGCTTCCGCAGTTCTAAAGTTCTTACCATCTGCACATGCAGCATCGTGAATAAGCCCACCTATGTCAACCTTAAAAATGCTTGCATGATTACGGTTATTGTCTTTGTACTGCTTATGCCATGTCACAATTCCTCTGGTGTGTTCTGATGATGCATTTGTTGTCACTGCTCTCACTGATGGAGCACTTCGTGGCATAGCTGCACCAACACTCATAGTCATTCTTCTACTGACATTATCATATGACGCCGATTCAGGTATGCGTTCTAAAGTATGGGTATTATGAACACTTCCCATTCTGCTTGCTTCATTTTCAAATTCACCTTCAATAACTATATTCGATTCAGCGTTACGTGAGTTACCAGCTGTAACATTCAAGGCATTAGCGTTTCTGTTTTCAGTTTCATCCGCCTTTGAAATCTTGAGATCGAAATTAGCATGACCGCCTGTTAACTTAATAGTGAAGCTTCCCTCACTAGCCTTATTCACAAAGCGAGTAGCAGAGTCGCCCTGCATATCTATTTCACCATATACACTTGCATTTTTACCGTCATCAAGAGCTGCGATTTCGAGCTTCATACCGTCATTCAATTTGTAGTTAATCTTATACTCGTCTCCTACCCTTGCACTGCGCGCGAACGCCTCTCCTCTAGATATGCTAATACTTTCTGCCACACCAGACTTTGCCACCGAAAGACTCGCTCCACTTCCAATAACTTTGAGCTGAAGTCGTGCAGCTGTGTTAGGTGGGATGATATTCACACTGCCATCAGGGGCTTTTCCTGAATTCAATGCAAACACCTGAGATGTTCCTAACAACATCACTATGCACATCATCGAGATGATGCAATTATAAGTACGTTTAATATTCATTAATCACCTCAAATTCCAGCTTTAATTGCCTTCATCTTCGGAGATTGGCATATCTTCAAATCTATCGCAGAGCAGTTTGGATAGTTCCCTTGCTTCATCCTCATGTAAAGTAATACCTCTGCTCATATGCTCGTGCTCGGCATCCCAGTCACGAATATCGAACTTTGGTGTTCTGTCATTCCATTGAATTAAATTGAGCTCCTTACTCCAATTGTTCTTGTAAGTAGCGAGGACCCCGATGCGATCCAAAATCTTGTAAGTTACACTTCTTTCATTGTTAGTTGCCATTATAAAACTCCTTCCATTTATACACGGTGCGGTGCACCTCACTTGTAGGTAAATTATATGGTCGGCTTAGAGCAGACAACAATGCAAGAAATGCACTATATGAAACATGATTATCCTTTTTATAAGATATTTTTTACCGCAAATCGTAGCGATTAAGAAATATAAGTTTTAACATGAATTTTAAACGCACACTAAAATTTAACACAAAAAATTAAAAAGGACCCCTGCACGGTTGAGGTCCTTAACGCCCTTTGGCGATTTTTATATTTAACACACTTATTGTGATTAAATATTAGCATAAGTATGTCAAATAAAGTTCGTTGATGTAATGAAATGCACTTTTAATGTTCCGAATGACACAAAAATGTGTTTTTCGGGATATTGACGCACTGTTTTATGTCATTTAGAGACAGTAATTTTAACACTACATATCATCTCTATTGCTCAATTTCCTAATCTCCTCACGAGCAGTCTCAATATATGATGCTGCTTCGCCCGCAATTCCTGCTCTTTCTTCTGGGCTCAGCTCCCTCACTACTTTTGCTGGACGGCCCATTATGAGAACCCCATCAGGAAACTCCTTGCCTTGAGTAATAAGAGAGCCTGATCCTACAATACATTCACAACCAATCTTGGCATCATCCATTATTATCGACCCCATGCCAATTAGTGTTGAATCGCCTATCGTGCATCCATGAATGAGCGACATATGACCTATCGTCACATCGGATCCTATATAAGTCCCTCCATTTGTCGCAATATGTATAACGGATCCATCCTGAATATTGGTCCTAGCACCGATGACAATTTCTTTGCCACTTGAGCGAATCACGGAATTGTACCAGATATTTACGTTTTCACCTAGCTTTATGTCCTCCGGACCGCTGATTTGAACCCCATCAGCGATAAATACGCTATCATCGTATATTCCAAGTTTTTTTATCTCTATATTATTCATAATATTGTCACCTTTCTAATTCTAAGATTATCTACACTGAGAGGCTTCTAGCCTACTGCCTATTTAATCCCACTGAGTATAACGTGGTTTCGGCACAGTCCAATGAGCCCATACATTATATCTCCTCGGGTTATTATTCGTATAAATTATTTCAATACTAAATATACACCTCTTTGCAATATTCTACAAAGTTTGTATTCCAAACTCGTCTCGCGAGGTGTACAATTCAATTAAATAATAAATGTATTGTAAATCTGGTAGCTTAAGCTAGCAACCAGCAATTAGCTTGTGATGGAGGATAAACCAATGGGATTGATTGCTAACTACCAATATATCGATGACGCGAACCTCGACGTTCTTCTGCGCCTTGCAACTCTCGATGATAAAGAAGAAGTTTTTGAAACTATTGAAGATTTAAACGAAGAAGCTGAAATTTTCCTTGATACTGATAAGATGTGGGATGTGATGCACTTCGTTCTAACAGGAGTGAGCACCGATGAGAGGTCTAGTAATAACCCCCTCAGCGTGGCAGTTATCGGTGTAGACTTATTTGAAGATTTAAGCCAATTCGTCGCATGTGTAAAAAACGACCGTATCCCTGAAATCATTTCGGCGCTCGAGGGTTTCGATTATGAAAAGGCTCTTGAAGATTTCAATATGGAAGATTGTGCAAATGCTGGCCTGTATCCAAACATATGGGATAATGATGATGAAGACTTGGTCGATGAGCTAATAGAGGAGATCTCGGATTACATCGAAGGACTTCGAGACTTCTATAAGAAGGTGCTCGAAGCCGGAGGACATGCACTTATTACGATTTATTAAGGGAGATATATGACGATTAATTTAGTGGATGCGATTTTGAAAACAGCAGGCTTAAATGAAGCTCTGATGCGAGAATGTGATATATTTTTCTGCGATAAGCCTAGAGACACAGAGTATTCGGGGCATGGTGAAGTATATTCGTCTTCGTTTGAGACATTTGCAGTTGACGGAAGCGGCGGAGAATATGTAAAGCTTGAAGACGGCAGCATCGGGTATATTAGCAGCGAAGGGAGCGTCGGAAGAGCTTCGGAAAGCATGGATGATTTACTTCAATTTCTAATTCATGCGGGATGTATTTCGGATTTTAACTGTAAATACATCTACAAAAGCGATGAGCTATTAACTGCATTTTGTAACGGTTACATCGAGAAATCACGCAAGTCATATAATGAGAAAGGTACTGATTTCGACGAGATTAGAAGCGAGCTTGCGCGGAAGCTATCGCTCGAGTATGATCCTGGTAAGCTCCCCGAGTACGCAAAGAAATTTTACGAAGCTGCCAGCAGAGAGCCTTCATTTACATGCAAGTTCGGAGATGGAGAAGACGAGTTTGTATGTGACGGGATTATTTCGGATATTCTCGGACTATGGGTAAACGAGCTAGTGGGTATGACTAGGGATGAGATTCTAAATTATTAACAAGTGAAAATATTAGGAGGCGATATTATGAAACCTTTTGAGAACTTTGACTGGAAATCATTTTGGGACAATTCTGATGGCTATACTGATGATTATGCAGGCAAGGCTCCTACAGACCAGGAGATATTAGATATAGAAAAAGAGACTGGATACAAGCTTCCTGAGTCGTATATCGAGCTTATTAAGCACCAGAACGGAGGAATTCCTGTAAATAATGTCGTAACAACAGACAACCTTTGTGTCAATCTAGTTGGAATCTATGGTATCGACAAGGATAAGAAGTGTTCCGTTTGTGGTGATTATGGAACTGAGTTCTGGCTTGAGGAGTGGGGATATCCTGCAATTGGCCTTGTAATTGCAGACACCATCTCCGGTGGACACGACATGGTATTCCTAGATTACAGCGAGTGCGGACCAGAAGGTGAACCTATGGTTACATTAGTTGATCAAGAAGATGACTACAGCCAAGAGATATTAGCAGATAACTTTGAGGAGTTCATATGCAAGATTGAATCCGACAGGGTGATTGCTGATATCGAAGAGTTTAATCAGCTCGATGATAAAAGGCAGATTCTCGCTCTAAATAAGCTCCGTAACATGAAGGGTTCTAGAGCCATGATAGAGCTCCTTGAGCTGGCAGAACCTAGCTCATATAGTGACGAGGTTCTCGGCATGCTAGCAAGCGCTTACAACAATATAGACCAAGAGGATCTTGCTATTCAGACTCTAGGCTTAGTACCAGAAGCTAACCGTGATGCGATGTGGTATTACCGTTATGGCTACTCTTATGCCCTTAAGTCTAAAGAGGCAGACAACGCTCACCACGAGAAGAAAAAAGCCGCTGTAAGGAATCTTGAAAAAGCTATCGAGTTAGCCGAAGGTAGTAGCGAAGATGACGTAATCGACTACTGCATGATGATCTTTGATAAAATACTGGACCTCAAACCAGCCGACTTACGCGGTGGATATAGGCTAGCTTATACGTACTACCACCACTACTATACCGAGGATTAATCGTCAACCTACTTCACCGAATCTCATAGGACAGAATTTAAAAATCTAATATTAGTAAGAAGGGGGACTTGCCTTTGCAACCCCCACTTTTATTTTATATGTGATTGAGCTATTAAATTTAGTCCACTTTTATATATGACGTGTTTTCAACGCTGATTTCTGCTGAATTTTAGTATCATCTTATCGCCGATGCTATAATGTCTGAATTCTTATCTGCCAGCTCTATTCTTCAGCTTCTCGACCTTCTTATCCTTACGTTCCTCTAGCTCATCGATTTGACCAAGTATAAAGCTCTCAAAATCACCTTCAACGGCATGCACTTCATATCCATCAAAGACACATATATTTCCATCTCTATCGAAGCAGAATATCTGTTCTCCGTCTCCTATCACGGAAAAGAACGGAATGTAATCTGATAGACCACTTTCATGGAAAGCCCTTGTATTTGCACGTAAGTCTAGGTACTCTGGGACTTCGCTTGAGATGCCGTAAACCATGATTCCGCGGCAAAACTCCCAGAATGGTGCAACTTCATACTCCTGTGCCATAGGCCAGATTTCTTCTCTTACTTCCATGTATAGACCACCAAGCGGAGACATTGTAAACTCTTTGAAATCCTCCGGTAGCTTTATATTGAACTCGCTCTCAAAAGCTTCTATATCTTGTTCTGACGGCGTGTCATCTCCACATGCGAAAACCTGATAAGTTTCTTTGTCGTAGCTTCTAAAATAATCGTAAATCTTTTCTATAGACATATTTCACCTCGTTATACTCCCGACAATTTGCCTGGATACTGATTTCACTAATATATTCATTATACTTTCTGTCACATATTTATTGTAGTAATTCAATATAGAAAAATCAAATGACGTTAATTAAAAGCATAAAAAGCAGGGGCGCTATGCGCCCCTGCCATTAATTGTCTGGTGGTTTCACCTCGTAGCCTTAGATTACTCTACAATCTCTGTAACTACTCCAGATCCTACTGTTCTTCCGCCTTCTCTGATAGCGAATCGTAGTCCCTCTTCGATAGCTACTGGTGTGATGAGCTCGATATCCATTACTACGTTATCTCCAGGCATGCACATCTCTGTGCCTGCTGGTAGCTGTAGATCACCTGTTACGTCTGTTGTTCTTAGGTAGAACTGTGGTCTGTATCCATTGAAGAATG
>NZ_CALHTQ010000145.1 GCF_938039775.1 uncultured Mogibacterium sp.
AGTCCGTACCCTTCATCAAGTCTAGATGGTATGTAATATGTAACATTATCTGTGAGTGCACCAATAACCTTCATCAGGAGAGCTGTTGAAGTTACACCATCGCAATCATAGTCACCATATATAACAATTTTAGAACCGCTATATATAGCATCTAACAACAAATCCACTCCCGCATGCATATTTGCTAGCAGGAATGGATCATATGCAAGCTTAGGGCTTGGGGAGAGGAACTCTGCGAGCTCCTCTTCTCCTTCAATGCCTCTTATTCTTAATAGTTCATTTAGCACAGGAGTGCTCTTAAAAATTTCTGTATTCATACTTTAGAATAAAATCATCGGGTTAACGTAGGTTCCGTTCTTAATCAAACTAAAGTGCAAGTGTGGACCTGTTGACCAGCCCGTACTTCCGATATATCCAACAACCTGTCCCTTAGTTACATACTGTCCATTAGATACTGCAAATCCACTCATATGTCCATATAGAGTGGTGTATCCGTTTCCAATTGAAATCATAACGCAATTACCGTAACCACCATAGTAAGATGCCTTAGTAACATATCCGTTGGCGATGGCTCTGATAGGTGTACCAGCTCTGAGTCCAGAAACGTCTACTCCGTCATGATACTTCTTAGTCTTGAATATAGGGTGAACTCTCCATCCGAAAGGCGAAGTTATAGTTCCACCACTTACTGGCCACTGGTATCCACTGGAAGTAGCCGGTGTGCTTGGACGGCTTGTCGAACTCGAGCTGCTTGAGCTTGAGCTAGAACTACTTGAACTGTTCGAACTGCTTGAGCTTGAGCTGCTCGAAGATGAATGGCTCTGCGCCTGAGCTGCCTGCTGCTGCCTTAACTTCTCTTCTGCCGCTGCCTGAGCTGCTGCCGCTTCAGCAGCAAGCTTATTTCCTTCAGCGTTCAGTTGATCCTGCTGCTTAGCATATTCATCTGCAAGACCCTTATACTTCTCACGGGTTGCCTCAACTTCTTTCTTATTCTGCTCGAGAATCTTCTCCTGCTTAATCTGCTGCTCCTTAAGAGTTTCTATTTCCTTATAGTCCTTCTGTAGTGAGCTGAGCAGTTTCTTGTCACTAGATAGTACTCTCTGAACCATACTCACGTTAGTTATGAGCTCACTAACATTGCCGGAGCTTAAGATAACATTGATAAATCCAGCGGTACCTGTTTTATACATCGCTCTTAGTCTCGAGTTTAGAGCTTCTGTCTGCTTGCTTACAGCAGCTTTCTTAGCTTCGAGCTTAGCCTGAGTTGCATTGATTTCTGCCTGAGCATTATTGATGTTCGCTTCAAGCTCTTCTACCTTCTTGGTAGCTTCGCCAACCTTAGCGCTGAACTCTGCAGACTTTGCACCAGCAGCTGCAGCTTCCTTCTTCTTCTTCTGGGATTCGCTAGTTGCATACGAAGAATCTGCTGCAACAAATGACGAAACAATCATCATTAAGGTGAGTAGCAAAACCACCACACACTTTGTTTTATTCACCCTAGTCATACGTTCCTCCTTATCTATCTAGGAATCTTCTAATTGAGATTATACTTCCACAAGTACCTACCCCAACTCCGAGCGAAATGAATATTAACATTACGTTAGGAATCAAGTAGCTGGTTGGAACTACTGGCACCGACAACATCCTCATGATGTCAGGTCCAACAACTCCGATTAGTCTGGAATATATCACGTACATAAGTGCCGTAGAAATTGTCGCCGACACGAACCCGAGAATAATTCCTTCAAATAAGAATGGTCCTCTTACGAACCAGTCCGTCGCTCCGAGGTACTTCATGATGCTGATTTCCTTGGAACGAGCAAATACAGTGAGCTTAATAGTATTAGCAACGATGATAACTGATACGATAATCAAGAAAATCATCGTGATTATGGATGCTGTCTGGATGAAGTTCGTAATTCTCTGAAGCTTTTCAACAGTATCCTGATAATACTTAATATCTTCAACACCTGATATAGATGTCGCACTCTTGGAAATCTCGTCTGCTACCGATTTGTCTTTAACATACACGAGGTATGAGTTAGGCAGTGGGTTGTCCGCAAGGCTGTCGAGCAGGTAACCATTATCACCCCAACGCTTCTTCATGATCTTAATGGCATCTGCCTTAGACCTGTACTCAACCTTGTCTACGCCCTTGGTTTCTTTGAGGCGATCACCGATATCCTTGTTCACAGCATCAGTATTGTTATCGTCCAGAAACACCTCAACTATATTGTAATCCTGCTTGATAACATTAGCAAAGAGGTCAACATTTACAAAAGATACGAAAAACAAACCGAGAATCAGCATCATCGCCGAAATCGCAAGTACCGCCGTGATGTTCATACCCTTATTACGACCAATCTGTGAAATCGACTGCTTGAGTGTGTACCTTGCTCTAGAAAACATATTGATCCACCCCCTCGTCGTAATCGTAATACTCTTCTTCGTTGTAGAATCCATACTGCCCCTGTTCATCACGGACAATATGACCATCTTCAATTGCAACTACACGCTTATTCATCTGGTCAACGATATCCTTAGCATGTGTAACCATGAGGATTGTAGTACCGCGAATATTAATCTTATCCAAGATATCCATAATCTCCATAGCAGTAATTGGGTCAAGGTTTCCAGTAGGCTCGTCGGCAATCAGCACTCTTGGGTTGTTGACAATTGCACGTGCAATTCCTACACGCTGCTGTTCACCAGCACTTAGCTCATTAGGGTATCTATCTTTCTTATCAAGAATACCAACGAGATCAAGTACGTACGGAACCTGCCTTCTTATATCCTTACGCTTTGCATGAACTACTTCCATAGCAAAAGCGACATTCTCATATACAGTCTTCTTCTCTAGAAGTCTGAAGTCCTGGAAAACCATCCCAATCTTCTGTCTCAGTTCAGGGATTTCTCTTCTAGATAGCCTTGTTATATCCTTCCCTGCAACTACGATGGTGCCCTTGTCAGTGCTAATCTCATTGAGAATAAGTCTAACAAAAGTAGTTTTGCCTGCACCACTAGGTCCAACAAGGAACACAAAGTCGCCCTTCTCAATGCGAACGGTTGCATTCTCTAGACCTACATTATTGCCATAATGCTTAGTAACATTCTTAAATTCGATCATATGACCTCCTAAACACACCAACAGATTGTAATATTATACACTAGAAACGCTGAAAAATAAACAAAAGGCACTATAAAAGCACGGCATATCATCCCTATACCGTGCCCAAAATTAACGATTTTATCCGAAACCTTCATATAAAAACTAAATAGCGCAAAATATTGTTGTGCAAACTCCCAGAACCACAATATATCTGTATTTTATAAGGGATTAACTCAAAACCTTGGATAGGAAATTCTTAGTTCTCTCCTCAGATGGATTTACAAGAACCTCTTCTGGTGTTCCTTGCTCAACAATAACGCCCTCATCCATGAAGATAACTTTATCAGCAACTTCCTTGGCAAACCCCATCTCGTGAGTAACAACTATCATCGCAAGACCTTCCTTGGCGAGATCTTTCATTACATCGAGAACTTCTCCAACCATCTCAGGATCTAGTGCAGATGTCGGTTCATCAAATAGCATAATCTCAGGATCCATAGCTAAAGCTCTTGCGATTGCAACACGTTGCTGCTGCCCGCCTGACAGCGAACGCGGATATGCGTTAGCTTTATTATCTAGGCCCACCCTCGTCAAAAGTTCCATCGCCTTAGCCTCTGCCTCCACCTTGCTCACACCCTTAACGTTGATAGGTGCGCATGTAACGTTCTCAAGCACCGTCATATGCGGAAACAGATTGAAGTTCTGAAATACCATGCCCATTTTAGTTCTGATTTCATTGATATTCTGGTTTGTTACTAGCTCTCCATCGATAAAAACTTCTCCAGAGGTTGGAACTTCAAGTAAGTTGATGCATCTTAGCATAGTCGATTTACCAGATCCTGACGGTCCTACAATACACAGAACCTCTGATTCACTTACGGTCTGATCGATGCCCTTGAGCACTTCGTTATTTCCGTATGATTTATAAAGCTTCTTAATCTCTATCATTATGCCGCTCCTCCCTCGAGAACTGGTTTATTATCTTCTTCCACTACTTCCTTTTTGCTTCCCTTGCCACGTTCTTCCAAAACTGCAATCAGCTTGGAAAGAGGCAATGTAAGAACTAGGTACGCAAGCGCAACACCGATATATGCTGGGAATGCCTGATAAGTGGCCGCATTAAGCAGTGTTCCCTTGCGCAGAATTTCAACTACTCCTACATAGCTCAATACCGACGTCTCCTTTATAAGAGTTACAAACTCATTTCCAACTGCAGGTAGTATGATCTTAACCGCCTGAGGGATAATAATAATCCTCATCGCCATAGCCTTACTCATACCGAGCGACCTTGCCGCTTCCATCTGACCTTTATCCACCGCCTGAATGCCGCTTCGTATTACTTCAGACATATAAGCGGCGCTATTAAGCCCACAAACGATTATTGCAGGAATAATAAGGCTTGCCCACTTAAAGTAAAACACATGAGACTGCATAAACTGCGGTACTCCATAGGCGAAAATAAGTGCCTGCACAATCATCGGTGTACCTCTCACTATATCAACATACAGTTTCGAAATCCAGCTGATGAATTTATTTTTTGAAGTTCTCATGATGGCAATCAAGAGTCCGATTACCGAACCCATGACAACTGATAATATACTTACGAACACTGTTGCGGGAATGCCCTGACACGCAACTAGAAAACCTTTGATATAACCGCCCATTTTGATTCCTTACTTTCTATTTAATCTCTAACAATACACATATGGTAGCACTAATTTACCTGTAAATCAATAATTTTCTGTATTTATTTTAGTTTTCTAGTATATTTATGCAGTAAAAGAAAGAGGGCTTAATTTCATTGAAAATTAAAACAGGTGTTAGCCTGTGGCTAGCTAACACCTGTTTAGGTCACATCTTACTATTCTTACTTATGCTCAAAATTATTTTGTCCAAAGATTAGACAAATCAGGACATATACAGCAGCTACCGCCCCTAAAGCAGCAAATCCGCACCTAGTGGTTACTGCAAAGAAGCCTACCGATATTCCTAGTATGAACGCGCTGTTATTAATATATCCTCCGATTATTATTTCCACTCGAATATACTGATAAACGCATATAGTGCAATTTCGATTCCAAATGCACAAAGTCCGTACGCCAGATTACTTGCAAAAAAGAAAACACTTATCGCAATCATCAGGGAACTATTATTAACGCCTAAGTGAAACGGAGAACTCTCAGCACCCCAGAATAGAGTTAAATCATTCTTGATTTCCCATAATGCGAGAGCAAAACCATAAACCAGAAAGAATATAGCTATCACAAATTGCACTTTAGAGGACAGCTGTATTAGTTCAGACTTATTGATGATAATTCTACCTAGAAGCAGTAGTGTAGTAAAAATTACAGTGCATACTATTTGCCTAAATCTTCTTATCTCCATAATCTTCCTACATTTGTGCAAATCAAAATTATTAAATACTCATAATTGTAAAATCAGTCGATATCTATATTTTTAAATCTTTTTCTAATATAATAATTTGCATATACATCTATCACTTTTTTAAGTATCATAAACTGCTTCATAGTCTATCCAAATTACAAAGTATTTTTATATAGATTGTATAATTCCTATATAATATTAACAAAATTCTTTCATAAATTGCAATTGCAAATTGAACACTA
>NZ_CALHTQ010000146.1 GCF_938039775.1 uncultured Mogibacterium sp.
ACATCCACGCCCGCCATTCCCAGCTGTAAAGGGATTATTTGGATGTCCAACTATTCTCAACAATGTTGAGACCTATGCGAATATACCAGTGATATTTAACAAAGGGCCTGAGTGGTTCAGCTCACTAGGAACTGAGCAGTCACCAGGAACCAAGGTATTCGCTCTCGGTGGTAAGATTAACAACACTGGACTAGTAGAAGTTCCAATGGGCACAACACTACGTGAAGTTGTTGAGAACATCGGTGGAGGAGTTCCAGACGGTAAGACCTTCAAGGCTGCTCAGACTGGTGGACCTTCTGGCGGATGTATTCCTAGCACCTACTACGACATCCCAATTGACTTTGAGAACCTCAAGAGCATCGGATGTATGATGGGTTCTGGTGGACTTATTGTAATGGATGAAGATAGCTGTATGGTAGATATCGCTAAGTTCTTCCTCGAGTTCACGGTAAGTGAATCTTGCGGTAAGTGTACACCTTGCAGAATTGGAACTAAGAGAATGCTCGAGATTCTAACTAGAATTTCTGAAGGCAAGGGTGAGATGGAAGACCTAGAGAAGCTAGAGGATTTGGCTAGATTTATTCAGACTAACTCACTATGCGGACTTGGTCAGACGGCTCCAAATCCAGTTCTTTCGACTCTGAGATTCTTTAGAGATGAGTACATTGCACACATCAAGGATAAGACTTGTCCTGCAGGGGTATGTAAGAAGCTTCTCAAGTACAGCATCATTGAGGATAAGTGCAAGGGATGTACTCTCTGTGCTAGAAATTGCCCAGTTGATGCTATCTCTGGCGCAGTTAAGACACCTCACGTAATTGATAGCATTAAGTGCATCAAGTGCGGTGCATGTATGGATAGTTGCAGATTTGGTGCAATAATCAGAAAGTAGTGGAGGAAGCGATATGTCAGATGTTAAAGTAACAATTGATAATATAGAGGTTAATGTTCCTGAAGGTTCTACGCTACTAGAAGCAGCGCACATTGCAGGAGTTGATATTCCAACCCTATGTTATCTTAAGGATGTAAATGAAATCGGTGCATGTAGAATGTGCCTTTGCGAAGTAGAGGGTGCTCGTGCACTCGCAGCGGCCTGTGTATTCCCTGTATTTGACGGAATGGTTGCACGTACTAATACGCCAAAGCTTGTTGAATATAGAAGAAAGAACTTAAAGCTACTTCTATCAGATCACAATATGGACTGCCTAGGTTGTTTTAGAAGTGGAAACTGCGAACTTCTCAAGCTCTGTAGAAGATACGGTGTGGATGATACTGAGTATTATAAGGGCGCAAAGAATCATTCCGTAATTGAGGATAGCTCAAAGTCCATAGTTCGTGACAATAGCAAGTGCGTACTATGTCGCCGCTGCATCGGAGCGTGTGTTAACCTCCAGAGCATTGGTGTAATCGGTGCTAATAATAGAGGATTTGACTCGTATGTTGGAACTACGTTCAATATCCCACTTGCAGAAACCAGCTGCGTAAACTGCGGTCAATGTATAGTAGCATGTCCTGTTGGAGCACTATATGAAAAAGATTCTATCACCCAGGTTATGGAAGCGATTGAAGATCCTGATAAGTTCGTTGTAGTTCAGGCAGCACCATCTACAAGAGTTGCACTAGGTGAATGCTTCGATCAGCCAATCGGTACAGAAGTAGAAGGCAAGCTGTCGGCAGCGCTTCATAGACTTGGCTTTGATAGAGTATTTGATACAAACTTCTCTGCGGACCTAACCATTGTTGAAGAAGCAAATGAGCTTGTTGCGAGAGTAAAGAGTGGCGGAGTACTTCCTATGATTACATCATGCTCGCCTGGTTGGGTTAAGTTCTGTGAGCATTACTATCCAGAACTTATTCCTAACCTATCGACATGTAAGTCGCCGCAGCAGATGTTTGGTGCTGTTACTAAGTCTTACTATGCTGATGTTATGGGAATTCCTGTAGATAAAATCGTATCTGTAAGCATCATGCCATGTACGGCTAAGAAGCATGAACTTGGAAGAGATGACCAAGGTACTGACGGGTATCAGGATGTTGACTTCTCGCTCACAACTCGTGAACTTGGTAAGATGATCAAGATGGCAGGTATAGAGTTCATGCAGCTTGAAGATGAACCATACGATAATCCACTCGGTGAATACACTGGAGCTGGAGTAATCTTTGGTGCTACTGGTGGTGTAATGGAAGCAGCTCTTAGAACTGCTGTAGAGAAACTTACAGGTGAAGAGCTAATAGACCTCGACTTCGTAGATGTTCGTGGTGTAAAGGGCGTAAAAGAGGCTGAATACGACCTACAGGGCAAGAAGGTTAAGGTTGCTGTTGCTAGCGGGCTAGCAAACGCAAGGACAATTATGGAGAAGATAAAGGCTGGAGAAGCAGACTATACCTTTATCGAAATCATGGGCTGCCCTGGAGGCTGTGTAAATGGTGGTGGACAGCCACATGTTGATTCTCAGGTTAGAAATTTCCTTGACGTTAGAGCAGAGCGTGCGAAGGGGCTATACACTTTAGATAAGAATGCTCCAATACGCAAGGCTCATGAGAATCCAGTAATCATAAAGATGTACGATG
>NZ_CALHTQ010000147.1 GCF_938039775.1 uncultured Mogibacterium sp.
ATCAATATTAAAAGAAAATGATATAAGCTTATGTAAAGCCAATATCATTCAAGTTTA
This sequence comes from uncultured Mogibacterium sp., assembly GCF_938039775.1. Next base: position 58 of record NZ_CALHTQ010000147.1, read on the forward strand.
GTTGATTATCTCATTATTAAGTTCTAATAATAAAATCCAGTCTTCTCATCTAAGTATTGCTTAAGTCTTAAATCATAAGCAGCCTTAGCAGTTTCATAATATGCAGGTTTAAAATCAGCTATTCCAAACTGATTCATAAAATACGTAGCAAAATCAGGGTTCAGTACAAGTAAAGGACCAAGTAGATAGGTTCCTATAAAATTTTTATAATGAATGCCTTCCCTATGTTCGTTCTTATTAAAACCTGGACCTCTCAATGTTTCAAACAAAGGTGTTATTTCTCCTTCATAAAAGCTGTGTCCAAACTGGCTTTTAAAACCTACTATTTTGATTTCATTAAAGATACCAACGTAAAGTGAATTGAAGCGTTTAGCAAGAATATCTCGCTCAGTATGAAACTCAAATACTTCTAGGCAGTCAATCTTCTCGCCTGTCTTATCTATGATGTAATTCCCAAAGACTTCAACAGCATTACCAGTCACTAAGAAATGTTGACCACGTTCAATTGCGTTTTTAAGTTCATCAATATACTTAGATAAATTTTCAATAAAAAGCTCTTGGCCACGCTCAGTCATCGTTCCTCTATACACGAGGTCTACTTTTCCTTCGTCCAAAAATAGAGGACTATCTCCAAGATGGGTCTCAATAACTTTAATATCAGTACATGACTCCTTAATATAATTTATATTAGCTGCATCACCATATAAATTACTGAGCTCTGGATATAGCATTTCGATAATCATTTAATTTTCCTTCTCAATACTATTTAAGTGTTCTTCTAATTTTTTTCTAACATTGCGTGCTGGCGATAACGGATCAGTTCCATATAGCAAATAAATGGTTTCACCATCTATAAACTTCAACTCATTAACACAATCTAGTGGTTCGCTAACGTACTTTATCTTATGTTCTGGAAATCCAGCTATAAGTAATCTAAGCTTAAAGTCTAAACCTCTTGAACCAGTCGTTACAATAGTTTTTATTCTATCATCAGCAAGAAGTTCAAAATCAGCGTCATATAACCAGCACATATTTTCAGACCACGTAGAATCGTCCTGGAAATTATTATTGAATAATAGAATTTCTTTTTCACCTGGCTGTGCTTCGATATATTCGAAAACCCTAGAACTTGCATAAGCATTTCTATCCTTGCAAAGAATAGAACTTAGTCTTATTCCACCTGCTTTAAACTCGTTAAGACGCTCTTTTGTAATGCCTACACAGCTAACTGCGGTCTTAATATCTGAAACAGAGTAACCTAGCTCGCTTAGAATGGAAATAAGTGTTAATTGGTTATAAATGTTAAATGTTCCATTATTGAATAGCTCAAAAGTACAGTCAGTTCCATCTAAGTAGACACTCATAGACATGTTTTCAAGATTAACATCCTTAGCCAGATAATCAGCATCAGGAGATTTAAAATCGCAATTCGGGCAGTAAGCACGGCCAATATTGCTATATCTATTTATAGTATATTTCAATCTAGAGTTACACACAGGACAAATCGAGCAATCATCGATTAAGTTAGTACACTCATCTTTATCGCTGCTTAGTGATTCGATTCCAAAAAAAACTCTTTTGTTTTGTGGACACATTTGTGAAGAAATAAGATCGTCGGCATTTAATATCAGTCTAGTTGATTTATCTATGTGATTTTCTAGCACAGATTTTATGTAATCTGGATGCGCGTTTCTCATTATCGAATCACGAGATAAGTTCGTTACAACGAGAAAATCTACATGTACAAACGGAAAAATTCTTCTGGAAGAAAGTTCATCAATTTCAAAAACAGCAGTACCATATCTCTGCTTTCCGGTTAGACTTACACTTGTTATAAGCGATGTAGTTATTCCAGTGATAGTGTTAGATCCAGCTGAATTATTAAGTACCCTCTCACCTAAAACTGTAAGTGAGTCATTTAACAGATTTGAACAAGTAGTCTTGCCATTCGTTCCAGTTACACCGATTATTTTGTTTGGTAGCTCAATGTACTTTAGGAAATTAGGACAAATCTTGATTGCAACTATACCTGGAAAATTAGTACCGTTATGCCTAGTTATCTTAAGTGCAATTATAGAGAGCTTCGCGATTAAAAGAGCGCAATAAAAGCGCAATTTACCCATATTATGTGGCCGACCTTTCTTAATTAGCTGTCTAGTTATGTATCATTTATAAAGTTCGTCCTTGAAGCTAGGTACAAGCTTTAAGATGTCAGGAATAACTCCTATCCTACTAGGATTTTGGTCTGGTAGCTGCATATAATCATATGCTGTGTAATCGTTACCCTCAACAATCTTTGGACCCTTATTCGTAATAGCAACATCCCATCCAACGTATCTCATCTCAGGCACTAACATAGCCGCCTTAAGAATCATCTCCTTAGCTTCCTTAAACATTGGAACCTCATAGTTTGTTAAATCATATCCTGTATCAGGATGTTTGCTATATATTAAATCAGTGTCAGTATTTCCACTGTGAAACGGGAAATGTATTACTCCCGTTTCCAAATCTATTGGTGCATGAATACCGTGAACATCTATAAAACGTCCATTAATTCCAAATTTCTGCGCTGCAAAGAACAGGTGTGGTTTCTTATCGTCTCCGATAATTGTGATCATGCGCATTGTATTGAGCGCTGGTGCATACACTTCTCGAATCTTATCGTGGTTAATTAGATATTCTTCAATAACTCCGAAGCCTTTTGCTTTAATATAATCGTAAAATTCTTTCGCATCTGCAAAGTCAGACATCTTAATAATCTCTGCTCCTTTACCGCACGAAAGATCTAGCATTTTACCAAATCCAACTTCATTTTCTTCGTAAAAACGTTTAGCTTTTTCTAAGTCGCAATTTAAAGCATCGAGAAAATCTCTATCGATAAATTTTTTGAACACTTCATCAAATTTATTCTTATTATCGAAAATCTTTGCTTTCTCAGGATCGTTTAGAAATGTTATGAGCTTCTTACTACGCATTCTTGTAATATATGTATCGCGAGTCTCATCGTCTAATTCATAAAAATGATACGTAATGTAGTCATAATATCCACTACCGAATCGACGATAACAGTGATAAATGTCTTTAATGATGCTTATCTTGCTTCTACCGCATCTTTTATTAATCTCGCTAGCAACTTCATTAAGCTTTGAAAATTTTGCTCCAGAAAGAACTCTAAGTCTATAACGTAAATTTGCACCCATAACTCTACCTCACATAAATTAAGACATATAATTTTATCACAAAAATATTTTTCTCTCAATTAAGTCGGAGTTTATACTTACCCAAAAGATTATCAACAGCAGCCTTTAAATCATCTATCGTGGAATTATTTTCGATAATATCAGTAGCAAGCGCACACTTATCATCGTCGCTTAGCTGAGAATCAATAATTCTATTGATAATATCAGTATCAAGCCCATCTCTTTCAGACACCCTTTTAATCCTAGTATTCTCATCCGATACAACTACCCAAACTGCATCATAACCATCCTGCATATGATATTCAAATAATAACGGAGCGGCAACAAATACTACATCCTTTTTAGATAGCTCATAGCTTTTTAAAACCTGATTTACAGCATCGATAACAGATTTTGTTACTATAGCTTCAAATTTAAGCTTGTATTCTGCATTGCTAAATACAAGGTTGCGTACAAAATCACGATTTAATCCGTTTTCAATAGAAGCTATATCAGGTCCAAATACTTCTATGATGCGTTCAATTGCGCATCCTCCTGGGCCAGTCATTTCTCGTGATATTACATCAGCATCGACAATTGTATATCCCTTTTGTTCGAGATAACTGGTTATAACAGTTTTTCCTGACCCTATTCCGCCGGTAATGGCAATTCTCAACATATATTCCTGCCTTTACTTTAAATCGTACCAAGTGCTACCTGTATGCATATCACACACAAGCTTAACCCTAAGTTCAAAAGCACTTTCCATATTACGTCTTAATAGCTCCTCGACGACTTCAAGCTCATCATTAGTGGCTTCGATGATTAATTCATCGTGAATTTGTAGTACAAGTCGTGATTTTAGATTGCGCTCTTTAAGCTCAAGGTAAACCTTATTCATCGCTAACTTGATAATATCAGCAGCACTACCTTGTATAGGGGTATTCATTGCTAACCTATTAGCAAATTGGCGGTCCATGAACTTGCGAGATGCAAATTCAGGAATCTGACGAATTCTTCCCATAAGAGTCTTAACGGCATAGTCTCGTTCACCTATCTTAATCTGCTCATCAAGATAAGATTTAACTGCTTCGTGCTTTGCAAAATAATCATCTATATATCTCTGTGCCTCAGCTCTAGAAATCATAAGTTCTTCACTTAGCCCAAATCCACTCATTCCATAGATTACACCGAAATTAACTGCCTTAGCCCTAGATCTGTCAAGATCTGAAACTTCTTCAAGTGGAACATTAAATACTCTAGATGCAGTAATGCGGTGAATATCTTCGTTGTTGTTAAAAGCATTTATAAGAGACTCATCACCACTAAGTGCAGCAAGAATTCTCAGCTCAATCTGTGAATAATCAGCACCGATAAAAGTATGATCATCATCGCTTGTCACGAAAGCCTTGCGTATATTACGACCGTATTCATCACGAATCGGAATATTCTGAAGATTAGGTTCTGTACAGCTGATACGACCAGTAGCCGCTACCGTTTGATTAAAATGAGGATGAATTCTGCCGTCATCCCCTATAAGTGCAATTAATCCTTCGATATAGGTGCTCTTGAGCTTAGTTGCTTTTCTATAATCAAGAATCTCATCTACTATTGGTTGATCTTCACGAAGCTTCTCGAGAATATCAGCAGATGTTGAGTAACCCGTTTTCTTTTTGCTGCGAGCAGGATAAGGAATTCCCATATCCTCAAACAGCACAACTCCAAGTTGCTTAGGTGACTTGATATTAAATGTCTGGCCAGCTTTTTCGTAAATAGATGTTTCAAGCTCTGAAATCTTGGCATCAAGTTCTCTACCAACTTCATCAAGCACTGACTTATCAACCTTCATGCCAGATGATTCCATCTCAGCCATAGTTTCGATAAGTGGGAGCTCGCACTCATCAAAAACTTTCTCCAGATTATTTTCTTTAATAACTAATATTTGTTTACCGTAAATTTTTAAGATATATAGGAGCTGTATAAGTGCTGAGGCAGACTCGTCAAAAGTAAAGTCTGTATATTTTACAAGCATTTTATCAACCGAATATTTGCTTCTATTAGGATCAATCAAATATTCAGCAACAAGAATATCGTGCTTTACAACGACATTTCTAATGTCATATCTAAGAAGTGAATAAATTAGTGGTTTAAGATTAAACCCAATGTATTCATATCCTTTATCTGTTAGTGTTGCTAGAGCTGAAGATACATTTAATGGAGACAGCTCGATTGTTGTATATAATTTTTCCTTCGTAGCAAGTAATGCTATACTACTTAACTCAGGTAAGCTCGTATGGTTGTCATCTCCTTCAAATGATACAACTATCTCGCTACCAGATTTAACTTTCTCGTAAAATTTTGCAGGTTCAACAAACTTATATTTTGAGCTCTCTTCAGATATATCTGCACTTGAATTTTGTATCTCGCTTGCAGCTTCTTGATTTACTACATTCAATTTCTTTATTAAGCTGTTAAATTCAAGTGTTCTATACACCTGAAGTAACGCTTCGTAGTCAGGCTGTGTTAATTTTAAATTCTCAAAGTCATAGTCAAGTGGCACATCTCGCATAATGGTTGCAAGTGATTTTGATAACTTAGCCATTTCAATATTTTCTCTAATATTTTCACCGAGTTTTCCCTTTATGGCATCAGCATTTGCAATTACTCCTTCAATAGAACCATAATCTTTAAGAAGAGCTATTCCTTTTTTCTCACCCACCCCAGTAACACCTGGAATATTATCAGATTTATCACCCATTAGTCCTTTTAGGTCGATAAACTGCTTAGGAGTTAAAGAATATCTCTCCATCATCGCAGCTTCATCGTACAGATCAAACTCTGTCATACCTTTCTTATTGATTACTACCTTAGTATTTTTATCAATGAGCTGAAGCTCATCCTTATCACCTGTGATTACAATTGATTCAATACCACGTCTAGATGCCTCAGCCGTTATTGTACCAATTAAATCGTCAGCTTCGAATGTTTCCTTCTCAAAAACAGAAATGTTCATAGCTGCAAGTACATCGTGCAGCAATGGAATCTGTGACAGAAGTTCGATAGGAGTCTGCTGTCTTCCTGCTTTATATTCTTCATACTGCTTATGCCTAAAAGTCTTAGCCTTCATATCAAAGCATACAGCAACATAGTCTGGAGTATAGTCAGCTAAGATTTTATTCAGCATATTGATAAAGGCGTACACACCATGTGTGTACACCCCATCTTTAGTCATCATCGGTCTCATGGCAAAGTAAGCTCTAAAAAGCAAACTATTGCCATCAATTATTACTAGTCTCATTAATTATTGTCCTTTTGTAAATCAAGTCTATTTGCTGATAATCGATCGAGAAGCCTTTAATCCATATGCATCTGTAGCTGCAAGCGCACCATCAATAACACTATACTGAAGTATATCGGTAGCAAGTGCTGCAAAGGCATCAAAGTTAACTTCAACCTGATTTGTAGTCATTACGAAGATTGCATCTCCATCAAGAGTTCCATGAACTGGCTTTATAGCTCTAGCAAACCCATCATGGAGGATTGATGCAAGCTTATTTGCCTGTGTTTTAGAAAGCTTGGCGTTGGTAATTAAGCACGAGAGTGTTGTATTGAAAGGAACATCATAACCCATTTCTTCAACAGGAATAGGTTCATATTCTGGTTCTTCCTGAATTGAACCCGTAATATGTTCAGATTCATGGTTATTTAAGTTATTTTCAAGTTCTGCACGCAGCTCTTCAATCTTCGATTCAATCTCATCAATTTCGCTTCTATCATTATCAGTTATAACAGTATTAACCTGAGGCAACCTTTCTGAAGCTTCATTTTCATAAATCTGTGTACCGGTCTCAACTACAGTCTCATCATTTTTCTCAGTAGCTAAATCAACTACTTCTGAATCATCGATTCTGATAGTTGTATCTATGTCTGCGCTCTTAAAAGGATCTCTAATATCCGGTGCTTCAGGCCCACCTTCACCATGAACATGATTCTTCATTACTGAGATGGAACCTTTTATGTAATCTTTATCTTTGCTCAATAGACCTGCTATTATATTGTTGTTGCCGTTATATACATCTCCAAAGGCATTTACAGCTGTAATTGCGCCAACTTCAAGCACGCCGTCTGAACACGCAAATGTACCGAGAGACGATTTCATCGCTCTATCCATACCGTAGAATTTTCCTACAGATGCTCCTGTTCCAGCGCCATGGTTACCATGATCGAATACGCCTTCATAAGCATTTATACACGCCTGAACGCCCATGTCTCGGTCAGGTCTAATATCTCCAGAACCGACTTCTAAATCAAATAGAGAAGCCTGAGTTACAATCGGAATGCTTCGCTCTCCTACTTTGAAGCCCACACCCTTCTCCTCTAGATATCTCATAACACCTGAACCAGCCTCAAGACCGAATGCACTTCCGCCGCTTAGTACTACAGCATTAATAGACTGAACTGTATTCTCTGATTTAAGAAGGTCAGTCTCCCTAGTAGCAGGTCCTCCGCCTCTTACATCAACACCTGCAACAGCACCTTGCTCAGATATTATTACAGTGCAACCAGTACCGGCACTTTGGTTCTCGGCATTACCAAGTTTAAAGCCATTAATTTCCTTTACGTCAATTCTCTTAAAGCCCATTCTCTGATACCTTTCGCTTTTTTCTTACTTGTATACACGACAATTTAATATAATGATTAAATTTATATCAATTTGACATATTATATCACGTAATAACGGTCATTTAAACAAATTTAAAACCCCATCAAAAGATGGGGCTTACTCTTGTTAGAAAAGATCCGAAATACCGTCATGCTCTTAATTGACGCCCTATCGAATGATAAGGTGGGTACTTCCTGTCGCTATTCAGTAATTTCTAATTTGTCTGGTATACCAGATTAGCATATCGCCTAGTAGCGAACACGGAATCCCGTGCAAGTAGTGTAGGTTCAATTAATGACACACAACGCATATCCCAGAACTTATATTTAAATTATATTCCCATTAAATTATAATTCAATACTTGAAATAAAAAACGAATAGTGATTCATGCACTATTCGTTTAAGTATTTACTCGATTTCAGGTAAATCACAGTTATAAGAAACTCTCTGAACATCATCGTTGTCATCTAGAGTATCAATTAATTTGTGAAGCGATTTTATTGTAGCTTCATCATCAACCTTAGATTCCATTGATGGTATAAACTCTACTTCGGATTCAGCAATTTCATATCCTGCTGCCTTTAGTGCCTCAAGGACTGCATGATAATCAGTAGCTTCTGTTCTTACTTCGAAGTTA
>NZ_CALHTQ010000148.1 GCF_938039775.1 uncultured Mogibacterium sp.
TTTTAGCTTCTCAAGAGATTCATTTAGGAAGTTTCCGACACGTTTTGCAGCCGCCTCTTCCATCTATGGTGATAAAATCTATGTTCTACTGTGAGAATTATCATAATTTCGCATGCCTTAAAGTAGCAGCTTTATTTCTTATCTATATATGCCTTAATGGCATCGCCCAGACTACCTGCTCCTACAACTTGAATATCCGTACTGCGGTTTTCAATCTTGATGTTACCCTTCGGGATTATTATTGTCTCATATCCTAGTCTGGCTGCTTCGCTTACTATACGGTCAGCATTCCTCACTGCTCGCAGATTGCCAGTAAGCCCGACCTCGCCGAGCGCCACGACACGGCGAGGCGAGGTGCGCTCGCGGAACGAGCTATAGATCGCGAGCGCAACGGCCAGGTCTGCACCTGGCCCGTCGGGCTTCAGTCCGCCGACCACATTTACATATACATCATGATTAAGAAGGGAGATTCCGACCTTCTTTTCCAATACAGCCAGAATCATGTTGAGTCTGTTATTGTCTATACCGATTGCGCTTCGGCGCGCGAAACCGACATTGGCAGGCGTCACTAGCGCCTGAATTTCAAAGAACACAGGACGACTGCCCTCGTAGAGCGCCGAAGCGACCGATCCCTCTTCTCGGATATCAGAATTCTCAAGCAGAGTTCCTGATAAATCCCTTACCTCTGTCATACCTGTACTTCCCATGCTGAACGCCCCGATTTCCTCGGTGGTTCCAAATCTGTTTTTAACAGAGCGCAGAATTCTAAGATCTCTGTCTCGCTCACCTACAAAGTTCAGCACACAATCAACCATGTGTTCAATAGTCTTAGGCCCAGCCAGATCCCCAGATTTATTTACATGTGCAACTATGAAAACTGGCACATTATTGGTCTTAGCATACTTCATAAGTAGGTTTGAGCAAGCACGAATCTGCGTGATGCTGCCTGCCGTATTATCGAGCTCATCCGAGTACATCGTCTGAATCGAATCGATCACCAAGAACTTTGGTTTAGTCTGTTCACAAGCTGCAAGCACGCTCTCGATATTAGTCTCTGGAAAAATCAGCAAATTATCCGACAGATTTTCACACACTCTGTCAGCCCTTAACTTCACCTGCTCCTCTGACTCTTCACCGCTAACGTAGAGCACTGTTCCATTATTCAAAGCAATCGAATTCGCCGACTGAATTATCAGCGTCGACTTTCCGATTCCAGGTTCACCAGATATCAGAATCATCGAGCCGAGCACAATGCCTCCGCCGAGAACCCTATCAAGCTCCTCGATTCCTGAGGTAATCCTCGTGTAGTTTCCAGTTCCCACACTTTTTAGCTTCGACGGAGTCGCTTTGCTAGTCGTCCTCCTGCGAGTGTCACTATCTGAATCAGGCTTGACCTTCTGCTCCACAATGGAATTCCACGCCCCACAGTAAGAGCACTGTCCCTGCCAGCTCGGAAACTCATTGCCGCACTCCGCACACATATATACTGATTTTGCTTTCTTAGCCATCTACTTCAAATACTCCTTCTACATCGGATTTTAATAAACTTAGCAAGGCGCCGTTATTTCTAACGAGACACTTTTACTGTGTTATTTCGCTTATCCGAGAACCTTCATTCCGTTGCTTAATATTTTGTAGCTCTGCAAGAAGTCCCTTGCATCCATCCATGACATCATTATACGTCACATCAAAATTCCCTGTGTACCAAGGATCTGCAATATCACCACTTCTGCCAGCATGTTCGAGTAGCAGCGAGACCTTATCCTCTTCATCGCTACCGACAAACCTCTTCATGTTGCGCAGATTATTCTCATCCATGGCTATCAAATAGTCAAACTTATCATAGTCAGCCTCTGTCATCTGCCTTGACCTGTGCGGTACAACGGGTATACCCACTTCTCCGAGTTTCTTCACCGTTCCGTAGTGCGGCGGATTTCCGATTTCCTCCCTGCTAGTCGCAGCAGAGTCTATTTCAAATTCATCGCTTAGCCCCGCTTCTTTCACGAGGTGCGTCATTACCGATTCTGCCATAGTTGAACGGCAGATGTTGCCGTGGCAGATGAATAGGATTTTTATCATAGATCCCCCAATTTTTAGTCAATATCCGAAATTCTATACCTTGAACCAACGTATCCTGTGATTTGAATTAACGGAATATTCCATTCCCCTGGTGTGTTAATTATACATTCAACTTGATCTAATTCATTCTTCGCAGAAAACACGTATCTACCCATTTCTTCATTCCCTGTGAGTCTTTCTACGTTAGTTAAGTTACTATCGTTAAAATGTTTCTTAAACATTCGCCATATCTCTATTGCAACATCATTTGTCAGCGCAATCTTTGATATATAACATATTCCGACCTTACAGCGCTTCTTCTTGCCGTTTTCATCAGCCTTGCAAACCTTCGTTGTCCCTATATCAAATAACCATTCAGCATCTTGAAGTTCTGCGCATTTTGATACTATTTCCTCTTTGAAAATACCAATTTCTTCAGTCATATTCTTGCATGCTGTTTCAAAATCATTTTGTTTCTGCATTTCATTCACCATCTAATGTTTCACCACATGTATTTAACATTGTTTTGCTGTTTTATTTCTCCATAACGCAGCATCGCAGTTATTAGTAGATTCAGCTATTTCTTCGCATCCCTGCTCTCATAATCCTCATCTATTTTCATCTTCCAACTTGCAGACAGAGGTTCTTCACACATCCTCACACTTGTCACTACATCGCTGATAACCTCATAGTTTAAAGCAGTTCCAACTTCATCACAGCGATAGTTAGCAGCCATGGATTCATCTATCCCAAATCTTCTCGCTTCTTCTGCTGCGTCGATATTAGCACCAAGGAATATAAATTCCCATCCATAACGGGCTTTCTGACGCTCTATCATGCTTCTAACTTTATCATAAGTGTAATAACGGCTGACATTCTCAAGTCCATCAGTAGTAATGATAAATAGGGTCTTCTCTGGTACATCATCACGGCGAGCATACTTGTGAATATTGCCAATATGATGAATTGCTCCACCAACAGCATCTAGAAGTGCTGTGCATCCACGCACAAAATACTCTTCTTCTGTTAGCTTTGGTACATCTTTAATCCCTATGCGATCATGGACAACCTCGATTTCATTGTCAAAGAGAACTGTGGATACCACCGCTTCTCCCGGTTCCTTGCGCTGTTTCTCGAGCATAGAGTTAAAGCCTCCGATAGTGTCCTTCTCAAGTCCAGACATAGAGCCACTGCGGTCTAAAATAAATACTATTTCAGTCATTTTTAAATCCTCCTGTTTGTTGTTATGTCCCTATTATTGGCTAAACAGGAGTAGAAATGGTCGCATCACATGCGACATTTATGCACCGATTAACGGTTGGTCAAACGCAAACAGCACCTCGTTAAGTTCGTAGATATTGTAGTTTCCATTTATAAGAAAGAATTCCACAATAACATCAAACTTGCTACTAGGCGAGAGTGCAAATCCCGCCCTTCCGATAAAGTCCTGTGTCTCTTCTATATCGAGCTCAAGAGCAAATGCAAATGCCAGCGCAGTAGATTTGGATGGCTTATAATCCAGGTTATTCCTTATTTTCGAGAACAGCTTTCTGTCGATATTTGCTTTCTTGTATATCTCAGAGTCTTTCCTCCCAGTGCGGTCAATGAGCTTAAGAAGAGTTTCGGAAAACCCCGCATCGAGGTTCTCTAGTATCTCACTCAGTTCTTCAGTTTCAACCGTAGGCGCTGCACAGATGCTAGGCTCAAAGCACTCTTCTATCAGAAGTTTGTAGTCTTCTTCATTTTGCGTACCACTTATGGTCCTATCGCTATCCCATCTAGTTTTAAGACTTGAATCATGCAAGCTATCATTGTCATATTCTTTTAGCATCGTACTTCGAATATAGTTTTCATCAATGTAGCTGCTTACGGATTTGAAAAGTTTCTCAGAAAGTTCGAAAGCATCTTTGTCAAACACGACTAGATAAATCTGCATTTCGTTTTCTATGAGAAAGCTACTGATTTCTCGAACGGCTATTTGTAGAGCGAGTGATTTCGGGAACTTGTAGTTACCAGTGGCAATCAAAGGAAATGCGACGGATTCACACTGGTGATTTTTGGCTAGAGCTAGTGAACTCCTGTAACACGATGCCAGAATTTGCTCCTCATCATAGCTGCCACCACTCCAAATTGGTCCTACCGTATGGATAACATACTTTGCAGCTAGCTCATATCCTGATGTTATGGCTGCAGCTCCAACATCAATGTGTCCAATTTTTTCCCTCGCAGCAAGTAGCTCAGCACCAGCTTTCGCATGGACCTCACTATCTACACCAGAACCAATCACAGGATTAGGATTTGCAGTATTTACCAGCGCATCCACTTCCATATTTACAAGATTATTTCTTACTATTTCAAAAGGCATAATTGACTTCCTATTAAACCACGTTACTCTTCCAAGCCTTCTCCATCCACGCTCTCAGCTGCAGCGATAGTATCTTCCCACGCTCTAGACTTCGCCCTTCTCTCAACGAGGCGTTCAAACCATATCTTGAGCAGAGCAGCAAACGGCACGGCAACAATCATACCTGCAAATCCGCCCACCTTCTCTCCTGCGATGATAGCCACCAAAACTAGCAGTGGATGTATTTCAATGCTATGCGATAATAGCTTTGGATTGATAACCGCACCGTCCAGAACCTGTACCACCGAGATGATCACGATAGATATAATCATCGTCTTAATCTCACCAGAAATCACGCCCGACACGATGGTAAGTCCGTATCCTACTATCGGTCCCATGTAAGGAATCAGATTAGCAATACCAGCCATTACACCAATCATCACGCCGTAAGGCATGCCAACTACAGTCAGTCCAATGCTGATTAGGAGCGCCACTGTAAATCCATCCATCGCTGCACCGCGGAAGTATCCACTGAACACCTTGTTAACATCGCCATATACATATGTAAGCTTGTCATTTGCACGCTGCGACCATACCGTCCTAAGCATTCTGCCCCAGTACTTTCTTAGGTTCTCTGCGTCAAATAAGAAGTATACCGCGAACATAACCGAGAACAGCAGTGTGCTCACGCCTGCTGTTATATTCGAAAGCAGCGTCGGTAAACCGCTTGCGCTATTTAGCTTATGCGAAATCCAGTTAATTAGGTTCTTTTCAAAGTTAAGATCATAGTTCTTGCTGAAGTTGTACTTTGAAAGCCACTCTTTAAAGCTGCGTTCAAATGATTTCGCCTGATCCACTATACTGTTGACCAGTGCATTGATGCTGTCAGCATTTATAGTCTGCACCTGCTTCGTTACTGCATATATAATCGCCGTGAGAGAAACCAGCAAAATCGCCACTATAAATAGCAGGGTTATCAAAACTGCCAATGTGTGTCTACGCCTCTTCTGAACAGGGTTTTGACTTAGCGCTTTTGCATTGCGAGTTATCATCCTCTCAGTTAGTCCAACTAGTGGATTTAAGATATACGCCAAAATCGCACCGATTACCGCCGGCTTAAGAATCGCCGCAACCCAGTTTATCCCGCCCATCAGGCTCTTACCGATGCTCTGATACTGTCCCATCAACAAAATTAAAGCGTATGATATTCCTACTGCAAGAACCACATATGCCACAATCTTGAGGTATTTCCTGTCTAATTTGTCTCTAAATTTCATGAGTTCCCCTCTCTAATTCAATACGCTTATATTATCAGAAAAATTGCTATCTTGCAGTAAAAGTTAATGTAATACTATTCTGAAAAAGATAAAGACCAGCCAGAGGGCTGGTCTTTATACGTATATCGCTATAAGCGTTATTTGCCTTCTATCTCCTGCTTGTGCGCCTCAATAATCTTCTGCGCTAGGTTAGCAGGTACTTCCTCGTACTTGGAGAACTCAACCTCAAAGCTTCCTCTAGCCTGAGTCATCGCTCTTAGCACGATTGCGTAGTCAAAGAGTTCTGCCTCTGGAGCTTCAGCGTGTAGGCAAGTTGTGCCATCATCTGCTGGATCCATACCTAGAATGCGGCCTCTTCTCTTGTTCATATCACCCATCACATCGCCTGTGTACTTCTCTGGAACTACTATGTCAAGCTTCATGATTGGCTCGAGTAGGCAAGGCTTAGCCTCTACGATACCCTTCTTGAATGCTAGAGATGCTGCAATCTTGAATGCCATTTCGTTGGAGTCTACATCGTGATATGAACCATCATATAGAACCGCCTTGATGTTAACTACCTTGCAACCAGCAAGAGGGCCTTTCTCCATCGACTCGAGGAGTCCCTTCTCAACTGCAGGAACATAGCTCTTAGGGATTGCTCCACCAAATAGTTCTTCGGAGAACTCGAAGTTTTCCTTAGCTGGAGAGAATCTAATGTGCACGTCTCCGTATTGTCCAGCACCACCAGACTGTTTCTTGTGCTTGCCCTGAACGTCTGAAGTGCCCTTGATTGTCTCTCTGTAAGCAATCTTCTGAGGAACAGTCACTACGTCGATTCCGTAGTTCTTCTTGAGTTTCTCCTTAATTATTCCTATCTGTAGGTCTCCCTGCCCACCGAGAAGTGACTGATGTGTCTCAACATTTCGAACTAATGCAAACGAAGGATCTTCTTCCATAAGCTTGAATAGAGCCTGCGCCATCTTCTCTTCGTCGTTCTTATCCTTAGCCTGAACTGCAATGAAGTAGTTAGGCTTAGGGAAGTCGATTGGCTCGAACTTGATTCCTTCGCTCTTGAGAGATAGTGTATCTCCAGTCTTTGTTCCTGCTAGCTTGGCAAGTGCAAAGATATCTCCAGCCACAACCTCAGTTGCAGGAATCTGGTGCTTACCTCTTACGAAGAACATCGAACCGAGCTTCTCCATCTTCTCTGTGCGAGAGTTATATAGTTCCTGACCTACCTTGACAGTTCCTGTTATCACCTTTGCATAGGAAATTCTGCCTAGGAATGGGTCAGCTATTGTCTTGAATACCCAGAGAACCGGCTTCTCTGCTGGATCAGTAGTGATTTCAACGTCTTCGCCCTTGATGTTCTTTGCAGGATATGCAGGGTGCATATTAGGTGTAGGAACATACTTGCTGATAGAACGCAGAACTTCATCCACTCCCTCGCCTGTCTTTGAAGACATCTTGATGATAGGTACTACGTCACCTGTTGCGATTCCCGTCATAAGTCCATTATAGAACTCTTCCTCTGTAAATGGCTCTTCGTTGAAGAACTTCTCCATTAGAGCCTCATCTGTACCAGCAACTGCCTCGTTCAGAGCATCCTTGTCATCGTCAGTAACTACGGAGTTTCCGAATTTCTCACGAAGCTGTGCTACAACCTTATCTACATCAACATTGTCTTTATCTATCTTGGTGAGGACTATAAATTTTGGATTCTTATGCTTACTGCATTCCTCCCATGCCTTCTCAGTTCCAACCTGCACACCAGCAGATGCATCCACCATGATAATCGATGATGCAGCTGTGCTGAGCGCTGAACGAATTTCTCCCTTGAAGTCGAATAATCCTGGGGTATCAAGGAAATTATATTTATATCCCTGGTACTCTACCGGAACTAGAGTGGTATTGATAGAATGCTTCTTCTCAATTTCCATCTTGTCGTAATCCGATGTGGTGTTGCCATCCTCTACTTTACCCATTCTGGTGATTGCACCAGTGGCAAGTAGAGCAGCTTCAAGAAAAGTCGTTTTACCGCAGCCGCCATGTCCTAAAAGTATGACGTTTCTGATTTTATCTGTAGAATAACCTTTCATCCTTAGATCCTCCCATTGATTTTATTTTATTGTTGAGCCCATAAAATTATTTAAGCTCTTGTCACAAGTATAACATAGGTTGTATCTTGTTCAATACAATATTTAAATTGACAATAAAATAAGTGCAGCGAGCAGATTATGTTCTCTACTTGCTGCGCTTTTATGATGCTAAAAGCGGCGATTATCAACGCCATATCACATGCATTGGGCAATCACCGCTAAATCAATCTAATATGTAGTTTTATGCCTAGAAGCTTTAGAATTCAGCGTTCTTAGGTGTTCTTGGGAATGGAACTACATCTCTGATGTTGCTCATTCCTGTCAGGTACATAATCATTCTCTCGAAACCGAGTCCGTAGCCTGCATGCTTTACACCACCGTATCTACGAAGATCAACGTACCAATCGTAGAGTTCTCTGTTCATACCGATTTCATCCATTCTAGCCTCAAGGATGTCGAGCCTCTCTTCTCTCTGGCTGCCACCGATAATCTCCCCAACTCCTGGAACGAGCAGGTCACAAGCTGCAACAGTCTTGCCATCGTCATTAAGCCTCATGTAGAATGCCTTGATTTCCTTCGGATAATCGATTACGAAGACAGGCTTCTTAAACACTTCTTCAGTTAGATATCTCTCGTGCTCAGTCTGTAGGTCAATTCCCCATTCAACAGGGAACTGGAAATCCTTGTCAGCCTTCTTGAGTATCTCAACTGCCTCTGTATAAGTAACTCTCTCGAAGTCTGAGTTAACTATATGGTGAAGTCTATCGAGCAATCCCTTGTCCACAAACTTGTTGAAGAATTCCATCTCCTCAGGCGCGTGTTCAAGCGTGTAGTTGATTATGTATTTTACCATATCCTCTGCGACATCCATGTCATCAGCTAGGTCTGCAAACGCAATCTCTGGCTCGATCATCCAGAACTCAGATGCGTGTCTAGCTGTGTTGGAGTTCTCAGCACGGAAAGTTGGCCCGAATGTATAAATGTTTCTAAACGCAAGCGCCATCGCTTCGCCTTCGAGCTGTCCCGAAACTGTGAGGTTAGTCTCCTTACCAAAGAAGTCCTGCGAATAGTCGATAGAACCATCTTCGTTAGTTGGAGCATTGTTAAGGTCTAGTGTGGTAACCTTGAACATCTCGCCTGCACCCTCTGCGTCACTTCCTGTGATTATTGGAGCATGTACATATACGTAATCTCTCTCCTGGAAGAACTTATGAATCGCATAAGCCACGATACTGCGTACTCTGAATACTGCAGAGAATGTGTTGCTTCTAGGACGAAGATGTGCGATTTCTCTAAGGTACTCCATGGTGTGACGCTTTTTCTGCAGCGGATAATCCGATAGCGAATCAGCCTCAACAGTAATCTCTGTCGCCTTCAGTTCAAATGGTTGCTGTGCGCCAGGTGTAAGCTCAAGTACACCCTTAACCATTACACCTGCTGCGAGGTGCACCTTGGAAATCTCGTCATAGTTTGTAATCTTCGAAGCTTCGTACACAACCTGGAGAGGCGTGAAGAAGGTACCATCATTGAGTGAGATGAAACCAAACTGATTGGATGCACGATTACCTCTCACCCAGCCTCTGACAACAATCTCTTTACCTGCATACTCTTCTCTGTTTCGGAAGAGTTCTCTGATCTCAATATCTTTCATTAGTATATCCTTCCTAATTTTCATTTTTCTCTCGCAAATGCACGAGCCTATCAATTATATCACGTTTACATGTGATTTATCGAGCATCTGAGCCATTTTATCGCTATTTGTATGTTATTTTTCGCTCTATGTGCAAACTTTTAAGACTTCACCCGAGGTCACTTAATATCTATGCTATCTTCTCGACGCCACACTTGTAAGGCGCAACCGCATCAGCAAGTCTACTTAGCACTTCACCTGCAGTAAATGCTTCTGGATATCCAATCTTGAGGCTGATGCTCATGCAGCTCTCCCCTCTATCTATATCCAAGGTATCAACACTAGTTCTCTCTTCGCCTGCGATAAGGTTAATCTCAGAGTTGATTCCGTAAGGCTCTTTGTCGAAGAGCTTTAGGAACATGTCGTCGAACCTATTTGCTGTAACTGTGTATCCCCCTAATCTCTCGGGGAGTACCGGCATATTAACTTTAACTTTCATTTCTCTATTTCCCATTATATCCACCCTTTTCCTTCAAAAAATCTGTCTTCTGTATAATACCCCTCTTCATCTCACTGATTCAAGAGATATAGCTAGGTATTGATTTTAATCCCTTATATTAACAGTAATCAGGTATTTTATCTCCGCAAAGTATCTTTACGTATGTTCCGTAGGCTTCTGCAATTGGTCTACCGAGGTATATTTCAAGCTCCGGATTTACATTTTTCCCCAGAAGGCTACACAGGTATAGCCTCTCATTCAAGCCCGGGTACATCTCGACTGACATTGTTTCTACATTTTCCACCATCGGCCAATCTGTTTCTTTTAAATCAGGCTTGACCACCGTATGATAGAGTCCGCACGGCGCATTGTTCTTACTATTATCCACCATATCTCTTTCAACTAACGCAAGACGTGTACCGAGAATCACTACACTTCGCTTTACTCCATCGACGATAATTTCTCGAGTTCTGTGACCAAGCCCTTCGGTATGAATCCATCTGGTTGGAAGCTCGTAGTCAGAAAGTGGCTCTATACCTTTAATGCGCTCGATGGGACTGTGCGCTTTCCACTGGCGTGTAACCGCATGACAGAACAGCACCTTATCAGTTGACAAAGTCACATCTTCCCACGAGTTATCCTCGCTAAAGAGGTTAAAGAAAACCATGTATGGCGATTTTACCATCTGCGCCAAGATGTATCTCCCATCTCGAAGGCACACCGATATGACTTTCCCTTCTTTCCATGGAACAGACTTCTTCTTAGTTTCCAATATAGCCACCTCCTTCCCTTCACTTATTTAATTTCGCGAACCTTAACCTTATGCTTCTTGAGCTGTTTCTTAAGCTGAGCAAGCCTCTCGTCATTACCCTTGCTTTTTCCGACGAAAATCGACTTGCTTCTGCCTTTTTTCCTTACGAGCTCAATAAAGTACCTGTCACCATTCAGATGCCTTCCACGCACAAAATATATCTCAACCTCAGTGAGATCTTTCAAGGGAATCTCACGGCTGCCCGGAACAAATCCGCTGTGAATATATAAATTTCCATTTGAGATATGCATAGGTTCTGAAAACTTTCCGCCACTCCTGCTGACAATCATCAGCTTTCGCACCATCGTGACAAGAACGATAGCCCCAACGATAAAAGCCACCGTCTTAAAGAGATTGTCATTCCACGTCGATTTTAGTCCAATCAAGAAATATTGATATATCTTCATTAATTACTTCCCTCCAAATCACCTTTCCTCTTCTGAGAAGGTGTTTTCATTTCACCCTTGCAAATTAGCTCGCGTCGACATAGATGTGGTATTTTCCGCAGTGAAGACAGCGGAAGAGATACCCACAGAGGTCCCCATCCTTATACAGGTACTCCCTTATATCGGTGTATTCATGCCTCATCTCATACTCTTCAAGGACCTCGTCTGCGATGCCCATCTCCTCTAGCTCCTGCGTGCCGACTGTTCCTAGATATGCGCAGTAGTCATTACAGCAGGATAGCCAGTGCTCGCCTTGCCAGCTCAGGTAGCCAGGCGTTCTTTCAAATAGTTCCTTTGACTTCTCCACATCCACTTCGCCTTCCCATTCGGCATCTTGCACGAACTCAGCGTCGAATTTCTTTGCAGCCTCTCCACTAGCTATACACTCTGGGCACAAATGCTCGACGTCTTCAACGCTGTAAGGGAACGAACTATAGTAGATAGTACTTTCTTTGCCACAGCAAGGGCATATTTCTGGCGGTCCTTCTTCAAAGCTTTCAGTTGCAAGCGGATCAGGATGATAGCGGAACTGCGGCAGCTTGCTTAGTTTCTTCTTATCTTCTGCAATCTGCTTTGGCGTCTTAGGCCTCTTTTCCGCGCCCCAATCTCCATGACCTTCTGCATCTGATTTAAGGGTAGCTAGCTTCTTAACCTGCTTCCTATCATTCTTATCAACTATTTCTAGCAACAAATTATATGCACTTTGCATCAGCGAAAGCGTTCTATATACATCGACGAGAACAGCCTTCGCATCTCTATCTCCAGCTTCTAGAAGCCTGTCCGAAAACTCATATAACGCTATCACCGACTCACGATTACCTTGCTTCGCCTCGTAAGCTCTTATCAATTCAGCATACTCTTTTACATATGAATTCATACTCACTCCACCTAAAAGTTCACTTTAAAAATTTGCGTTCATGCCCTTGAATTATATCAGATATGGCCGCTAAAATATAATAGATTGAGCTGCTAAATTCATTGACTTTTATTAGCCTCGGTGGTAACATAATTTATTATTAAAACGTTGACGAGGACAGTAGGTTCGCTTTAAGGCTTTGAGAGAGGGATGGGCGGTGAGATCATTCCAGCACGGGCGCTCTGAACACCACCTCCGAGTGGCACTAATCCTGCCCGCCTAGCCGCGTTAAAAGCTTCAAAGAGTGCTGGAGCAGAAGCTCCGGAAGATGGGTGGAACCACGAATACGAATGTATGCGTCCCTTCTGACAATTTGAATGTCGGAAGGGACTTTTTATTTTCCTTCCGCTAATGAAAGGAGTTCTTAAAATGATTATTACACTAAAAGACGGTAGCAAAAAAGAATACGCTTCACCGATGTCCATAATCGACATCGCTAAGGACATAAGCGAGGGTCTCGCAAGAGCAGCTTGCGTTGGTGAAGTTGATGGAGAGGTATGCGACCTCAGAACTGTTGTGGATAAGGATGCTGAAGTTAACATTCTAACTTTTGATTCTGATGCAGGAAAGCATGCGTACAGACACACATGTTCTCACGTTCTCGCAGAGGCTGTCAAGAATCTATATCCAGATTCCAAGATGACTATCGGTCCTTCAATTGAAAACGGCTTCTACTACGACTTTGACATGCCTGCTCTCACAAGAGAGGATCTCGATAAGATAGAGGCTGAGATGAAAAAAATCATCAAGAAGGGTGACGAAATCACTCGCTTCACACTACCTAGAGATGAAGCTATCAAGCTATTCGAAGAGAGAAGCGAACCATATAAGGTTGAGCTCATCGAAGATCTCCCAGAGGATGAGATTATTTCCTTCTATCAGCAGGGAGATTTTATCGAGCTCTGCGCAGGGCCACATCTGATGAGCACGAAGCAGATTAAGGCATTTAAGCTAACCTCTAGTTCTGGTGCTTACTGGAGAGGTGACGAACACAACAAGATGCTCACTAGAATCTACGGTACTGCATTCAACAAGAAGGCCGATCTAGAAGAGTATCTTGAGTACCTAGCTGACATCAAGAACAGAGATCACAACAGGCTCGGACGTGAGATGGAACTGTTTACAACAGTAGATATCATCGGACAAGGTCTACCTCTATTCCTACCTAAAGGAACTAAAATGATTCAGAAGCTGCAGCGCTGGATCGAAGACCTAGAAGATTATGAATGGGGTTACGTAAGAACGAGAACCCCTCTGATGGCAAAATCAACTCTTTACAAGATTTCAGACCACTGGTACCACTACAAGGATGGCATGTTCGTGTTCGGATACGACAACATCGATGAGCTGAACAATGCTGAAGATGCTACTCGCGAGATTAGAGGACTTGAGGACCTAAGTCTCATCGAGAACGATGCCGATGCAAATGCATTTGCACTCCGCCCTATGACATGCCCATTCCAGTACTATGTATACAAGGCTAAGCAGCACAGCTATAGAGATCTACCTTACAGAATGGGAGAGACTTCTACTCTATTCCGCAACGAAGATTCCGGGGAAATGCACGGACTCACTAGAGTTCGTCAGTTCACGATTTCAGAGGGCCACCTCGTGTGCACACCTGAGCAGATTGATGAAGAGTTCAAAAACTGCGTAAAACTCGCTAAGTACTGTCTCACAACTCTAGGTCTAGACGGAGATGTTACATACAGAATGTCAAAGTGGGATCCAGAAAATCCAGGTAAATACCTCGGAACTGCTGAGGAATGGGATAAGGTTGAATCGGCAATGCGTGAGATTCTCGATGAAATCGGTCTCGATTACACAGAGGCTTCTGGCGAGGCCGCATTCTACGGACCTAAGCTCGACATTCAGGCAAGAAACGTGTATGGCAAGGAAGATACAATGATCACTATCCAGCTTGACATGTTCCTTGCTGAGAGATATGACATGTATTATATAGATAAGAATGGTGAGAAAAAGCGCCCATATATCATCCACCGCACATCGCTCGGCTGCTACGAGAGAACTCTTGCTTGGTTGATTGAAAAGTATTCAGGGAACTTCCCTACTTGGCTATGCGCAGAGCAGGTTAGAATCCTTCCTATCTCTGATAAGTATCAGGATTATGCCGAGGAAATCTTTGCTGAACTAAGAAGAAACGGCGTCGATGTTACAATTGACAGCAGCTCCGAGAGAATCGGCTACAAGATTAGAAAAGCCCAGATGGAGAAGCTACCTTACATGCTAGTCGTTGGACAGCAGGAAGCTGAGAACCACACTGTTTCTGTTCGTTCGAGATTCGAAGGAGATGAAGGCAGCAAGCCTCTGAGCGAGTTTGTTAATTCAATCTGCGAGGAGATACGTACAAAAGCGATTAGAGAAAAGAAAGTCAGCGAAGAAGAAAAGAAAGATAAATAGTCAAATTAGCAAGAGAAGGTAACGGAGGATTTATCATGCAGAGAGAGAAGCGCAAAGACAACATAATACGGAGATTACAGTCTTCAGACGAACCTGTAAGCGCTTCCTCTCTGGCGAAAGAGTTCGGAGTAAGCAGACAAATTATCGTTGGAGACATCGCTATTCTCAGGGCTGAAGGTCATGATATTAGTTCGACCCCTCGTGGATACGTGCTCCCTCAGCTTGGGACTACTCCAGTCTATAGAATCGCTTGTAAACACGATTCATCTAAAATTCTAGAAGAACTTAATGCGATTGTTGACTGCGGTGGCACCTTGCTTGATGTAAGTGTTGAGCATCCAATATACGGTGAGCTGGTTGGCAACCTACATATAGCAAACAGACTTGATGCAAAGGAGTTCGCAGATAAGATTATTGAGAGCAATGCCCCTCCACTATCACTTCTCACAGACGGGATTCACTTGCATGCTATCACGTGTAGGGATGAGATCGCACTTGAGCGAATAAAGGATAAACTTCGTTCAATAGGGATACTCTTCGAGTAAATGATAAAAATTTTTTAACGGGTTAACAGTTTATTTTTAAGCAGCATTTGATGTTTTCTTTATTTTCATATTGACTTTTCACAGAGCCTCTTTTAATGTATATACATGTGTCATGACACCTGTATATAGTTAGGAGGCTTTTTTAATGGCTAGTTTTACTTCATTTCTAAAACGCAAGGATATAATAATCTCCGGGAAGCGATACGGCATTGATGCTCTAGGCGCTATGGCTCAAGGTCTATTCTGTTCTCTACTCATAGGAACAATCATCAATACTATCGGAGTACAGCTTCACATCGCTGCCTTATCGCAGACTGTCGCTACTATAGGTGGTATTAAATACACTGTAGGTGGTCTTGCGATGGCTATGGGAGGACCTGCAATGGCATGTGCAATCGGATATGCTCTTGCTGCTCCACCGTTAGTTCTATTCTCCCTCATCACTGTCGGTTTCGCTTCAAATGCGCTTGGAGGTGCTGGCGGACCACTCGCAGTACTATTTGTAGCGATAATAGCAGCTGAATGCGGAAAAGCTGTGTCCAAGGAAACTAAAGTAGATATCCTGGTCACACCGAGTGTAACTATCGGCATAGGAATCGCTTTGTCTTGGTTAATCGCACCTACGCTTGGAAACGCAGCTATGAAGATGGGTGATATTATTATGTGGGCTACTGAACTTCAGCCTCTACTCATGGGAATAATTGTCGCTGTAGTCGTAGGTATAGCACTTACTTTACCAATATCTTCCGCAGCTATCTGCGCAGCTTTAGGTCTAACGGGACTCGCTGGCGGTGCAGCACTTGCTGGCTGCTGTGCACAGATGGTTGGATTCGCAGTTGCTTCGTATGAAGATAATGGTGTCGGCGGTCTGGTATCACAGGGAGTTGGAACATCGATGCTTCAGATGGGCAATATAGTTAGAAACCCAAGAATATGGATAGCTCCCACTATTGCATCTGCTATCACAGGTCCTATCGCAACCTGCGTGTTCCATCTCAAGATGAACGGCCCGGCTATAGCAAGCGGCATGGGCACATGTGGTCTAGTCGGACCTCTGGGTGTTTATTCAGGCTGGATTGCTGATATTGCAAAAGGAACTAAAACAGGCATCACTTCAGTGGATTGGCTCGGTCTCATCCTAATATCTGTAGTTCTACCTGCAATATTAACTCTTATATTTCACAAAGCCGTTAAGAGAGCTGGCTGGGTAAAAACAGGAGATCAGAAGCTATAGGCTAATAATTATTTTCAAAAAATCTGTAACCAATTAAATAATCTCAATAAAAAATGTGCCTAGCACAGAGTGTGATCCCCCTAATTTCACACAGTGCTTGGCACATTTTTTAATTAGATTTTACTATATTCTAGTTTACCTTAATACTCTGAACATCCTCGCTACTCTTACTATCCTTACCACTCTTAAATTCACCATATGAAAAGAATATAAGACCTATCCAAATCAATCCAAACGCCATAATCAGCACTTTATCAACGGGTTCTTTATACAAGAAAATCCCTAGCATAAGCGCCAATGTAGGACTGAGGTATTCCGTCAAACCGAGCACGAACATAGATGTTCTCTGAGCTGCATAAGCGAATAGCCCAAGAGGTATGGCTGTTGCAAGCCCACATAGGAGTAACAGGAAGTATTGATATGATTCTCCAACTCCAAGCGCTCCTGCCCCATGCAGTTCAAGCCATACTATTACGCATAACATAATCGGAGCCATAAAAATAGTTTCATATAGAAGCGATATAACAGGTGGCTGGTCTACAGTCTTTTTTATCGCTGAATAGATTGCAAATGTCGTCGCTAGTATGAGTGCTATTCCTGGAACCTGTCCAAAATGAACCAAGATTACGATTACGCTTGCAGCCGCGAGTATTACGGCAGTAGATTTGTAAACTGTAAGCTTCTCTTTAAAGAAGATAGCCCCAAATATACATACTACGAGTGGTTCTATATAATATCCAATACTCGTCTGGATTATATGACCAGAGTTAACCGCCCAGATATAAATGCTCCAGTTGCTCGTTACGATAAGCCCTGCTACGAAAAATTTGAGTGAGGTCCGCCAATCCTTTAGCGGTGAAAAAATCCTGCCCCATGAGTACTTAAAACGCGCAGCAATTATACATACTACTGCAATCATCAGAATCCTATATATAATGATAGTAGATGACGGTATTGGAATTAGCGATTTCCAATAAATTGGAAGAATACCCCACAGCCCAGCACAACCAAGCGCAGCAAAGAAACCCTTTTCATAATTTTTCTTCATAAATTAATCCCCTGCAGATAAATTCATAATAAGGTGTGCAGTAAAAAGCAGCACAACAAAAGCATAAATTCTGTAACTACAAATAAAAATGTAGCAAATATTATATCATCCTTTGCAGATTGTCACAATAAATGTTATCCTTATACATCATAAATGACTATATATACAAATTCAAACAGTTAATTGGAGATTTGATATGAAAAAGATTGAAGTAGATGTGGAAGTTAGTGCTAGACATGTTCACCTCTGCCAAAGTGATATAGAAAAACTTTTTGGCACTGGATATGAGCTTACACCAAAAAAGCAACTTATTGTAGGCTATGTTGCGGAAGAAAGGCTCGCACTTGTTGGACCTAAAGGCACTCTTCGAAATGTCGCTATTCTCGGACCTGCTCGTCCAGAAACGCAGGTTGAGCTAGCAGCAACTGATGCTAGAAATTTAGGTATCGAAACACCTCTTAGACTTTCCGGTGATTTAGCGAATACACCAGGAATTAAAATCACAGCTAAAAATGGTGCCACAACTGAAATTGATCATGGATGCATAGTCGCAAAAAGGCATATTCACCTATCTAAAGAAGCTGCAGACCATTTGCAGGTAACCACGGGAGACGAAGTCTCTCTAAAAATCGATACAGGATGCGGCAGAGCACTAACCTTTGAAGAGGTGGCCGTACGTGTCGGCAGCACCAGGACCGTTGTTCACTTAGATACTGACGAGGGAAATGCGGCATGTACGGGAAAATCATGTAAAGGAATATGCTTTTCTAGATAAATAAAAGATGCTTTTACAACATAGGCACGTAGGAGAAGGAAATTGTCATCATTATACAGTCTTGAAAATATAGTCTTCGCACTTGAAATAATCGGAACTATCGCCTTTGCAATCTCGGGAGCTACTCTCGGACTGGAAAAAGGCATGGATCTCATGGGAATCACTATCCTTGGCCTTACTACTGGTGTTGGCGGAGGAATTATCAGAGATTTAATCGTCGGTCAAACTCCCCCTCTCACATTTAGAAACCCGACTTATTTAATTATTTCTGTCGTGGTTTCAGTAATCGTATTTACACCACCAGTTAGAAGATGGATTTTCTCGGATTCCACTCTATACGACTGGCTTATGCTCATCATGGACTCTATTGGACTAGGGCTATTTACGGTTATCGGTATCAAATCAGCGTATAATGCAACTTCTATTCATGGGGTTATACTATTTGCCTTTGTTGGAGTCCTCACTGGAGTTGGCGGTGGAGTTCTCAGAGATATAATGGCTGGCGATAGACCATATATATTTGTAAAGCACTTTTATGCTAGCGCCTCTCTCATAGGGGCATTGACATGCATAATCCTGTGGGATAGATGGGGTACTGCTCTTGCAATGGAAATTAGTGCTGCTCTCATCGTGCTACTCAGGCTACTTGCTGCTCACTATCACTGGAGCCTGCCCAAGGCTGATATTCACATTGATGATAAGTAAAAAGAAGCGCACCGCATTGCGGTACGCTTCTTTTTATTTTGTTTCGAAAAGCTCAGCGAGTGAGTGATTCTTCAAATCAGCATTGATATTCTCCTGAATACGGAATAATTCCTTGCGAAGCTTACATGACATATGCCCAGTATTAAAAGGACACTTAGTATCGCGCCTCAGGCACTCGCATACTAAAGATGTTGGCTCTATAGCTTGGTATACGTCGAACAGCGTAATCTTTGTTAGCGGTCTATTAAGCATATAGCCACCACTGCTTCCTCTTACACCGTATATGATTCCAGCTTTATCTAGCTTCCTCGCAACCTTATAGGCGATTGCCTCTGATATGAATTCACCTTCCACAAATGAGCTTATACTTGTGGGCCTATCTGTCGACAGATTCCGTAGGACCCTTACTGCATAGTCTGTCTCTCGATTAAAAAGCATGTCTCCTCACTTTTCTTTTTGTACAGGAACAACAATCCTGCAAGTGGCGATAGTCAATCTAACAATGCAACATGTATATTTCAATCAGCAATAGCGATAGGTAAGAATATTGTATACATATTCCCTTCTTCTTAGCAACGATAATACAAAGTATATACAGCTTGTACTAAATTAATACAATGCACAATCTACATATCATCGAATGTTTCATCTATTGCAACCCTGCGCGTCTTCTTATATAGGAGTACTGCAATTATGAAGCACATCATTTCCGATAGAGCAAGCGAGAGCCATACGGTTTCCGTTCCAAATGCAGCGACGATTATAGCCAGTGCCACTATCAATGTAAGTGTGCATCTCATCATCGATATTACGACTGCGACTCTAGATCTTTCGAGCGCAGTGAGATAACCCGCGATAATGACATTCATGCTTAGTAGTGGAAATGCCACAGCTACTAGTCTTAGTGCATACACGATATCTGTAGATAATCCGTCTCCCTCACCTACAAACAGCATGGCGATATACTTTCCAAAAGCCACGATAAGAACTGCTTCTACAGCAGCTAACAATATCCCCGACTTAATCTCGTACCTAAATATGGTGTGGAAC
The DNA here is from genome assembly GCF_938039775.1 of uncultured Mogibacterium sp. The sequence continues at coordinate 19,841 of NZ_CALHTQ010000148.1, forward strand.
GCACCTCGCTCGTGACGGCCGTGATAGTAGCTAACTAGAGGCTGAGCCCCTTGGGCGATTCCATTTGCAAGAACCGTCGCCAGCAGGATTACATATGATAGTATCGAATAGATAATCAGTTCTCTCTCGTGCATAAACACGACGATAAATCTGTTAAATATAAACGTCACTATTCCAGGCGACATCTCGGTAATTCCTGAAGGTATTCCGCTAATAAACTCACGCAAGATAAGTCCTCGTCTGAACTTAAACTTCGTAAAGCGGAGCGTCGCTTTTTTGCTAGCGAAGTGAATCAGGTAAATGATTATTACGACCGTTTGAGAAAAAGATGTAGCCAGTCCAGCTCCAACAATTCCCCAGTTCAGTTTAAAAATCGTGTACCAGTCGAGAAAAATATTGAGGATTACTCCGAGTAGCACATAGATAGTGGCGAGTTCTGGAAATCCGTCAGTAGCAAGAAGTAGCTCGAGGTTATACGAAATCACGAACGAAAATATGAATGGTGCTATTGTGAGAAGATAGCTCCTTACATATGGAAGCGTAGATTCCGTCGCTCCGAGCATCCTGCATAGAGGATTTAGAAAAATAAAAACTAGCGCACTGATTATTATCGACAGCAAAACGAGTGAAACCAAGCTTCCCGTAAATACTCGGCGCGCCTCCACAGTTCGGTTCTCACCGAGGAGACGAGCTACAATTGTCGACGTACCTACAGCAAAAGTTATTGAAATCGCAAACAGCAAGGTTATAAACGGCGTAGCAATTGAGACGGCAGCTAGAGCCGTCTCGGATACACCTCGAGCTACGAATATCCCATCAACTACTGTGTACAGCGTGAATATGAGCTGTCCAGCCATCGCAGGAATAATGTATCGCAAATATTTTTTTATCAGCGAATCATCCTTATTCAATTCTCGTCATCCTTCTGCTGCTGTGAAATTTCTCTCACCCTCACATGGTCTGCCTTGTCAGATTGTCACGATTAATCGCACAAACCCCTTCTTAACCAAGTGCGTTACAACGTGTAGAGTAAGTATACTCGTAAATTGAAATAACTTCAATCCGTTCATTTCAAAGACTTCTGTACAAAATAAAAAAAGCCGAATTCTATTTTGAATTCAGCTCTTACTTTATAACTTGATTCTAAATTTTGATGTGGTTTCAGTATGCTTCCCCTATTCAAGGTTGAGTCTATTCTTCATCAGATAGTTAGATACGAGGAAGTAAATTGCAAACTCTGCAGCCTGAATTAGTATCAGTACCCCTAATCCATATACCGCTATTCTTAGTTTGTCCTCAAATATGACAAAATTTAGCACAAATTTACCACTCAGCTTTCCAATTACATATATCATTACGTATATTTCTAATGCTGTGATGGCAACGAATAGTACACCCTGAATCAGTGTCTTGAATCTGCTAAACTGTACGCTTATATTTATGCAAGTTAGAAGCTTTACGACAAATCTGCTGATGTAGATTATTCCAAGGATTAGGAGTTCTAGCAGAAGTATGATTACCTCTCTTGACTGTGCTGGGTTTTCGTTAATAGTAACGGCTATATTCTGAAATCCCTTAAATCCATCTTCCGCTGCACTTACAATCATCATTGATATCATCCCCACGAAGCATGTGAGTACCATCCAAACTGTAGTCGTAATCACCTTGCTCCAGATATGAGTACTCGCCTTAATCGGCAGAGATAGTGTGAAGTACCCCTCAATCCCATAAAAATTCTTATAGAACCTACGATCTATAATTACTACCAATGTCATCACTAATGCAGCAATAAGAGATATTAGCCATGCTCCATTAAGCAGTTTTACCATAAAATCGGGCGTTCTAGTTAACACTTTAGGCAGTGTACTAACCAGTATACTAAGAGTTAGCCATACAGCATAAAGAACGCCAAGGTCGTGTACTAACGATTTGAACTCATATTTTATTAATTTACCTAGCATTTGAACACCTCTCTGAAAAGCTTATCTATACTCTGCCCCTTCTTCTCACGTAAATTATCCGCAGTCTCGTGAACCACTACCTCTCCATCCTTGATGAAGATTACATCGTCGAGCACCGATTCGACATCGGCGATTAGGTGAGTGGAAATAATCACTACAGCCTCAGGATTGTAATTGGTAATAATCGTTCTAAGAATATAGTCTCTAGTCGCTGGATCAACGCCTGCGATAGGTTCATCGAGTAGATATACTTCAGCATTACGTGCCATCGTTAGGATGAGCTGCACCTTTTCCTTGGTACCTTTGGACATCGCTTTTAGCTTAAGCCCTTTCTCAATACCGAGATCATTGAGCATCGATAGAGCTTTGAGTTTATCGAAGTCATCGAAGAAATCCTGATATAGTCGCACGAGGCTGCCAGCAGTCATATATGTAGGGTACGTCATCTTATCAGGTAAGTAAGCGACCTTTGCCTTTGTCTTCTCGCTAGGTTTACCTCCATCAATTAGCACCTCACCAGCATCAGACGTGAGAAGCCCCATGATTATCTTGATAAGTGTCGTCTTGCCGGACCCGTTTGGTCCCATGAGACCGACGATTTGCCCCTTTTCTATACTTAAGTCTACTCCCGATAGCGCTAGCTTTGAGCCGTATGCTTTGCTCAAATCTTTTATCTCTATTATGCTCATTATTTCTCCTTTCCCACGCAGCTCGTAACTGCTTCTATAATCTCCATGTCACTCATCCCAATATTACGAAGCTTATCAATCATCTCTTCTATATATGCACTCGATAAGCTCTTGTATATCTCTTTCAAAATCTTCTCATCCTCCGTCACAAATCTTCCATTAGTTCTCTCTGTACGTACTAGCCCACTTCGCTCGAGTTCTGCGAGCGCTCGCTGAACTGTATTTGGATTAACGCATGCCTGCGCTGCAATATCTCTAACAGATGGCAGCTTCTGCCCTGGCAAATAGTCATGTCTAGCTATACGCACGGTCAGCTCGTCCACAATTTGTGAGTAAATCGGGATGCCGTCTACAAATTTCCACTCCATTATTGCTTCCTTTCTTATTAAGTTTGATTTCCATGTTTATATCTGTCATAAAATACAGCTAATATAAATCGGTGTGTTATTGTATTAAGTTACTAATACAATAACACACTGAAAATTAAATGCAAGTCATTTTTTATGAAGATTTTCTTAAGGTGCTACTTAATTTTTTCTACCTCTCACCTTAAACGCTATGAGTACAACCACTGCGCTAAGCGCTGACATGAAGATCATGGACTGAATCAGCGGTCCAAAGTTATATTCCCTGCCTAACCAGAAATCTATGTAGTCGTTGCCAAGCTGTGCAGTTGGAAGTAGTTCAGATATCCATCTAACTGATTTAGGGAGATCAGTTATCCTAATTCCCATGTATCCGCTCAAAATCATCATTGCGAAATAGATTGCCATCACAACACCATAGGTCGGCCCGAACTTACCTATTAGTGTCGCTATACCATGAGCAAGTGCCATCAAGATAATAGCGAGAATATATATTCCCAAAATCCAAACCACCGCAGCTGCAAACCTCGGCTTAAGTATTTTTAGGAAAGGGACAGTTCCACCGAGGTAAATAAATATGCAGAGCGTCAATATAATCAAGTTCGCTACCACTTTGTTGAGCAATATGTCCTTCTCCGAAAATCCGAAGAGGATCAAACGCTCTGGAATTTTCTTATCAAGCTCATTTGAATAAATCGCTGCGTGATTCAAAAAAATGCTCGCCAGCGGAATCAGCATCGCCATGCCGATAAATATCGTAGTTACCACTTCGTCCTTCATATTCTTAGGTATATCGCCAAGTGTTCCCTTGACAATCATATGTAGTAGAAGCACTGGAAAAACCGAACCAAAGAAGACCGCATAGACATTGTGCAGCGTATTTTGAAATTCGTATCTTATCGTATATCTATTCATCTTACCTCTCCGCATTAATAGTCATCATTTCGATATCGTTATTGCTTCGCCTGTAGTTTATGTGGTTTCTGATAAGCTTTTCAGCGATTTCAACCTCTTCATCATCATTGTCACATGAGAGTGCAATAAATCCTTCGGCAGCCAGTATCTGCTTATGGTCCTTCGCTATCTCAAGTCCCTTTTCCGTGTTCTCGAAGATCACTACGGCATTTCCGCAGTACTTTCTAAAAAGCTCTTCCTTTGATCCGTAGTCCACGACCCTACCGTCCTTCAGATACAGTATCTTTGTCGCCAGGTTATCTAGTTCAGTATAGTAATGAGACGTTATGAGCAGAGTCGTATGCTTTTTCTCATACCAACTCACTAGCTTGTCCATGAGCCTCTGACGTGTCTCGAAATCGAGACCAGAGGTAACCTCATCGAACATAACAATTTTGCTATCCTTACACATGACAAGTATGAGAGTGAGCCTCTGCTTCTGTCCGCCTGAGAGGTGTTTCCACCTCTTATCTAGACACTCCTCGAACTCAAAGAAATCAATCATTTCGACAAGACTTGGATTGTCCTGTATCTTGCAGCCCATCACCATCTCGATGATATTCCTAATCGAAACGGTATCGACATAAGAATTGTACTGCATGTGAACGGAAATCTCGTTTAACGGAACACCGAGCGATATGTTTCCTTTATGCGGAACCATCCCGATAATACTCTTCAGGAGTGTAGTCTTGCCAGCACCGTTACTGCCTATAATTCCAACTCTCTCACCTTCTGCAATCTCGACCACACATCTGAGGTCCACAGCCACTTTATCCTTAAAACTAACCTTTACATTGTCAAGCCTAATCATCTCTTCCTCTTTTCTCTAGCACAAACTGCACTCCATCCTTTAGATTTTCACCGTGCAGTTCAAGCCCTAGCTTTCCAGCAAAATATTTGGCTATATAAAGGCCGAGACCATGACCTTTCTTCTCCGCTGGCTCTTCACCGTGGGAGCCTGTAACAAACGGTTCAAAGATGTTGTCAATAACTTCGCTATCGATGTGTCCAGGACGGCTGAACACTATAATCTTTGATTCTGTAACATCGACCGTAATACTTCCATTTTCGCCAGTATGATCTACACCATTTGCAATCAAATTTTCAAGAATTTTCTTGAGCATCATCGCATTACTATGCCAATATACGACTCCTTCAAACTCAGGACTCTGAATGGTTATACCCTTCGATTCAGCTCCAATGCGGTTCTTTTCTATAGTACCTCTGCACATTGCAACTATATCTACCTTCTCAACTTCGTAGTTATCAGCCGCATTGTTGAGATTCGACGTTTCCTCGATTATACACATCATCTCTCTGAGCTGAGATTTAACCTCTGGCAAATACAGGTCTCTATCACTAAACTTCCCGACCTTACCGATCATTCCATCTACGAGGAGCATCGATGCTGCAATCGGAGTTTTTAGCTGGTGCGAAGTCGCACGCATATACACCTCTTTACGCTTATTTTCTTCTTCGAGATTTTGAACTG